>NZ_JALCYX010000005.1:0-120600 GCF_022690695.1 Anaeromyxobacter sp. SG17 | reverse complement strand
GGGGGGGGGCCCCCCCCCGGGCGCGCGGGGCCCCGGCGCCCGCCGCGAGCGGCTTCGCCGCTCCCGCGGCGTCGCCCCGGCGGGCTCGCTACGCTCGCCTGTTCGCGAATCGTTTAGGTGATGGTCACGCCCGCCCGAGCTTCCGGTAGAGCGTCGTCCTGCCGATGCCGAGCCGGCGGGCGGCCTCGGTCTGGTTGCCGCCGCACTCGGCGAGCACGCGCTCGACGTGCGCCCGCTCCAGCGCGTCGCGCGCCGCGCGCAGATCCGCGCTGGAGGCCGCGGGGGCGGGGACGGGGTGCTCGAAGACCTCGGGCATCGCGGCGCGCAGCTCCTCCTCGGGGATCCGGGTCCGGGGGCCGCGATCGACGAACAGCGCGGCGACGCGCTCTAGCACGTTCTCGAGCTCGCGCACGTTGCCGGGCCAGCCGTAGCCCGCGAGGCGCGGCAGGACGAGCGCCAGCGCGCGGCGGTGCGCGTCGGGTTCCCCGTGCCGGAGCAGCGCGCGCTTGAGGAGGTCGGAGGCGATCTCCTGCACGTCGTCGCCGCGCTCGCGCAGCGGCGGGATGTGCAGGGGGAGGATGGCGAGGCGGTAGAAGAGGTCCTCGCGGAACTCCCCGCGCCCGACCGCGCCGCGCAGGTCCCGGTGCGTCGCCGCGATCACGCGGACGTCCACGGGCGTCGGGTCGTTCGAGCCGAGGCGCAGCACCTGCCGCTCCTGCAGGACGCGCAGGAGCCGGGTCTGGAGCGTGGTCGGCACGTCGCCGATCTCGTCGAGGAAGATCGTCCCGGTGTGCGCCGCCTCGAAGAGCCCCGGCCTCCCGCCGCGGCGGGCGCCCGTGAAGGCGCCCTCCTCGTGCCCGAACAGCTCGGCCTCGAGCAGCGTCTCCGGGAACGCCGCGCAGTTCACCGCCACGAACGGCCGGTCGCGCCGCCGGCTCGCGCGGTGGATGCCCTGCGCGACCATCTCCTTGCCGGTGCCGCTCTCGCCGGTGATGAGCACGGTCGCGTCGCTGCGCGCGTAGCGCTCGGCGAGCGCGCGCACGCGCGCGATGGCGGGCGAGGTCCCGAGGATGCCGGCGAGGTCGAAGCGGGCGACGAAGCGGGGCGGGCGGTGCTCGGAGCGCAGGCCGCGCTCGAGCCGCTGGATGGCGGCGGAGTCCTGACAGGTGAGGAGCGCGCCGCGCTGCACGCCCGCCTCGCGCAGGGGCAGCCGGCTCACCACCAGCGTGCGGCCGCCGAGCCGCTGGACGACGTCGAGCTCCGGGGTGCCGGTCTCGAGCACGCGCGCGAGCGACAGCTCCGGCGCGATCGCCGACAGGCGGCGGCCGGTGACCTCCGCGCTCGTCACCCCGAGGACCCGCTGCAGCGCCGGGTTGAGCGACTGGATCCGCTCGTCCCCGTCCACCGCGAGGACCCCCAGGTCGAGGTGGCGGAGGACGCGCTCGACCTCGAGCCGCTTGGCCTCCGCGGCCCGGGCGATGCGGGCGACCTCCGCGGCGTGGCGGATCGCCTCCGAGAGCGAGTCCTGCCCGTAGAGCAGCACCGCCGGCAGGCCCTGGCGCTCGGCGAAGTCGCACACCGGCCCGGGGCCGACGATCACCCCGAACCCCTGCGCGGCGAGGTCCGCCACGTGCGCCTTCACGTCCTCCGGCGTGACGTAGGGCCGCTGCTCGATGACGAGGTCGCTCATGAGGCCGGCGCTCTGCTCGATCCCCGCGACGACGCGCCGGAAGTTCACGACGCCGATGCGGTTCGAGAGCTTGCGGGCCTGCACGAGCGCCTGGAGCGCGTCCACCGTGGAGGCCATCACCACCACCACCGGCACGTCCGCGTGGTCCCGCAGGTACGCGCCGTTGGCGCCGGCCGCGACGAACGCGTCCACCTCCTCGCCCGCCTCGACGAGCGACCGCGCCACCTGCAGCGCCTCCTCGAAGCCCTTGTCGAAGACGCGGACCTCCGCCACGTTCGCGAGGAGCGGAGCGACGCTCTCGAAGACGTGGCGCAGGCGGCTCGTGCTGAACGCCCAGACGATGGGGCGGCGGTCCGCGTCGGCGGCCATCGGGCTCCTCCTCGGGTTCGCGACGCTCCCGGCCCAGCGCCGGCGGTGTACCGGGTTCGGAGCATACCTGTTCCGCGTGCGGTGCACCGAGGCGCCGCCCCGTCGGGGGCCTGATGGCCGCGCCCGCAAGGCGATCGTCCGCGAACCCGCAGGGTTGTACCCAGGTGCGCCCGATGGCCGCGTGCGGGTGCGCTGGATGCAATGGAGCCGATCGCGTCCGAGCCGCTCCCGCCCCGGGGGCGGCTCGGGATGAACCGAAGGTGTAGCGCGATGCGCGGACGCGCACGCGAAGACCCGCCACCAGGGAGAGCGACCATGGAACGGATCGAGAAGGTGGCGGTGCTCGGGTCGGGGGTGATGGGGGCGACGATCGCCGCCCAGCTCGCGAACGCCGGGCTCCGCGTGCTCCTGCTGGACATCGTCCCGAGGGAGCCGACCGCGGAGGAGCGCGCGGCGGGGCTCGGGCTCTCGGACCGGCCGGTGCGCGACCGGCTCGCCGCGGCCGCGCGGGCCGGGCTCGAGAAGCTCTCGCCCGCGCCGCTCTACCTGCCCGCGTACGCGGCGCGCATCGAGGTGGGCAACCTCGAGGACGACCTGCCGCGCCTCCGCGACTGCGACTGGGTGATCGAGGTCGTCCTCGAGAACCTGGAGGTGAAGCGGGCCCTCCTCGCGCGCCTCGCCCCGCACCTCAGGCCCGACGTGGTGCTCTCGACGAACACGAGCGGGCTCTCGGTGAACGCGCTCGCGGAGGCGCTCCCCGAGCCGCTCCGGCCGCGCCTGCTCGTCACCCACTTCTTCAACCCCCCGCGCTACATGCGGCTCGTCGAGCTCGTCTCCTCGCGCTACACCGACCCGGCGGTCGTCGCGCGGATGGCGGAGCTCATCCGCGTGCGGCTCGGGAAGGGCATCGTCACCGCCAAGGACACGCCGAACTTCGTCGCCAACCGGATCGGCGTGTTCTCGCTGTGCAACGCCATCCACCACATGGTGGAGCTCGGCCTCACCGTGGAGGAGGTCGACGCGGTCGCCGGGCCGGCCACCGCGCGCCCGAAGAGCGCGGCCTTCCGCACCGCCGACCTCGTCGGCCTCGACACCCTCGCCCACGTCGCGCGGAACTCGTACGAGCTGTTGCCGGGGGACGAGCGCCGCGCCTCCTTCCTCCTGCCCGAGTTCGTCGAGGGGATGATCCAGCGCGGGCTGCTCGGCAATAAGACGAAGGGCGGCTTCTTCAAGAAGACGAAGGGGCAGGAGGGGAGCCAGGTCCTCTTCTTCGACCACCGCTCGGGCGAGTACGTCCCGGCGAGGAAGCCGCGGTTCCCGTCGGTGGAGGCGGCGAAGGGGATCGACGACCCGGGGAAGCGCCTCCGCGCCGTGCTCGCCGGCAACGATCCGGCCGCGACGTTCGCGTGGCGGAGCCTGCGCGACACCCTCCTCTACGCCTTCGCCCGGATCCCGGAGATCGCGGACGACGTGGTGAACGTCGACGCCGCGATGCGCTGGGGCTTCGGCTGGGAGCTCGGGCCCTTCGAGATGATGGACGCGATCGGCGTCGCCGAGCTCGTGCGGCGCGCCGAGGCGGACGGCGTGAAGGTCCCGGCCGCCCTGTACGGCGTGCCGTCCTTCTACTCGGAGGAGGGCGGGAAGCGGCGGTTCGTCGACCTCGCCCACGGCGGCGGCTGGCTGGAGGTGCCGCGGCCGGCGGACCACCTCGACCTCACCGTGCTCGCGAAGGCGGGCGCGGTCGTGGAGCGGAACGCGGGCGCGTCGGTCCTGGATCTCGGTGACGGCGTCTTCTGCCTCGAGTTCCACACCAAGATGAACGCCATCGGCAACGACGTGCTCGCCATGGTCCACGAGGCGCTGCGGCGCGCCGAGACGGAGGGCCAGGGGCTCGTCATCGCGAACCAGGGCCAGGCGTTCTCGGCCGGCGCGAACCTGATGCTCGTGGCGATGGCCATCGCGGAGGGCGCCTACGACGAGATCGCGCTCACCGTGCGGGCGTTCCAGCGGGCCATGATGGCGGTGAAGTACGCGCGGGTGCCGGTGGTGGCCGCGCCGCACGGGCTCGCGCTCGGCGGCGGCTGCGAGGTCTGCCTGCACGCCACCGCGATGAACCCCCTCGCCGAGACGTACATGGGGCTCGTGGAGATCGGCGTCGGGCTCCTGCCCGCCGGCGGCGGCACGAAGGAGCTCGCGCTCCGCGCCATCCGGCTCGCGGAGCAGTACGAGACGGACGTCTCTCCCTTCCTGTTCAAGCACTTCACCACCATCGCCACCGCGAAGGTGAGCGCCTCCGCCGACGAGCTCCGCGGCATGGGGCTCCTCCGGCCGGGCGACGGCGTCACGCTCTCGCCGGACCGGCTGGTGCACGACGCGAAGGCGCGCGTCCTCGCGCTCGCCGCGAACCACCGCCCGGGCGAGCCGGCGACGGACCTGAGGGCGCCGGGCCGGAGCGTCGCCGCGAGCCTCGCCACCCAGCTCTGGAACATGCGGATGGGCGGCTTCATCACCGAGTACGAGGAGAAGCTCGGGAAGACGATCGCCGGCGTCATCACCGGGGGCGACGTCCCCGCCGGCACCGCCGTCACCGAGCAGTGGCTGCTCGACCTCGAGCGGGAGGCCTTCCTGCGCCTCTGCGGCGAGCGGAAGACCCTCGAGCGGATCCAGCACATGCTGAAGAAGGGCAAGCCGCTCCGCAACTGAACGACGGCAAGAGGTGATCGCCATGAGTGGAGCCTACGTCCTCGCCGCAGTCCGCACCCCCGGCTGCAAGGCCAAGAAGGGAAAGCTCCGGGACGTCCGCCCGGACGACCTCGCCGCGACGGCGATCCGCGCGCTCCTCGAGCGCGCGCGGGTCGAGCCGCACGCCGTCGAGGACGTCATCATGGGCTGCGCCTTCCCGGAGGGCGAGCAAGGCATGAACCTGGGCCGCGTCGCGGCGCTGCGCGCGGGCCTGCCGGTGGAGGTCCCCGGCCAGACGGTGAACCGCTTCTGCGCCTCGGGCCTCCAGGCGATCGCGACCGCCGCCGAGCGGATCCTGGCCGGCCACGCCGACGCCATCGTCGCGGGCGGCGCGGAGAGCATGAGCCTCGTCCCGATGGGCGGCGCGAAGTTCAGCGCGAACCCCGGGCTCGCCGCGGACTGGCCGGAGTCCTACGCCGCGATGGGTGTCACCGCCGAGCTCGTCGCCTCGCGCTACCGCGTCTCGCGCGAGGACCAGGACGCGCTCGCGGCGGAGAGCCACGCGCGCGCCGCGGCCGCCCAGGCGAAGGGGCTGTTCGCGGGCGAGCTCGCCCCGGTGGACGTCGAGCGGGTGGCGCTCGTGGGCGGCAAGCTGGAGCGCCGGCAGGAGCGGGTGGACGCGGACGACGGCGTCCGCGCCGACACGACGCGAGAGGGGCTCGCGCGGCTCAAGCCCGCGTTCAAGGTGGACGGGAGCGTCACGGCCGGGAACGCCTCGCAGATGACCGACGGCGCGGCCGCGGTCCTGGTGGTGTCGGAGGCGTTCCTCGCCCGCACGAAGCTCACGCCGCTCGGCCGGTTCGTCTCGTACGCGGTGAAGGGCGTGCCGCCGGAGATCATGGGCGTCGGCCCGATCGAGGCCATCCCGGCCGCGCTCGCGCGGGCGGGCGTCCGCCAGGCGGACGTCGGGCAGGTGGAGCTCAACGAGGCCTTCGCGGTGCAGGCCCTCACCTGCGTGCGCGCGCTCGGCCTCGACCCGGCGCGCGTGAACCCGACGGGCGGCGCCATCGCCCTCGGCCACCCGCTCGGCTGCACCGGCGCCAAGCTCACCGCGACGCTGCTGCACGGGCTCGCGCGGACGGGAGAGCGCTACGGGATCGTGTCGATGTGCATCGGCGGCGGGATGGGCGCGGCGGCGGTCTTCGAGCGCGCCTAGCGACGCGCGGCTTCGTACAGGGCATCCGGAGGTGACCATGGCGGCGAGACTCTTCAAGGGCGCGGAGTACCTCATCACCGAGGCGACGAAGGACGACGTCTTCACGCCGGAGGACTTCACGGAGGAGCAGCGGCAGATCGCGCACACCGCGGACCAGTTCGTCCGCGACGACGTGACGCCCGTGCTCGACCGGCTCGAGCACCAGGAGCCGGGGCTCTCCGCCGCGCTCATGCGCAAGGCGGGCGAGGCGGGCCTGCTCATGATCGACGCGCCGGAGGCGTACGGCGGGCTCGCGCTCGACAAGGCGACGAGCATGCTCGCCGCGGAGCGCATGGGCGCGGCCGGCGCGTTCTCCGTGTCCTACGCGGCGCACAGCGGCATCGGCACGCTGCCCCTCGTGTACTACGGGACCGAGGCGCAGAAGGACCGGTACCTCTCCAAGCTCGTGACGGGCGAGTGGAGCGCGGCGTACTGCCTGACGGAGCCGGAGGCGGGGAGCGACGCGCTCGGCGGGAAGACCACCGCGACGCTCACGCCCGACGGCAAGCACTACGTCCTCGACGGCACGAAGCAGTTCATCACGAACGGCAGCTTCGCCGATCTCTTCACGGTCTTCGCGCGCATCGACAAGAAGCACTTCACCGCCTTCCTCGTCGAGCGATCGACGCCGGGCCTCACGGTCGGCCCGGAGGAGAAGAAGCTCGGCATCAAGGGCTCCTCGACGACCTCGGTCATCTTCGAGGGCGCCCAGGTGCCGGTCGAGAACGTGCTCGGCGAGATCGGCAAGGGGCACAAGATCGCCTTCAACGTGCTCAACGTCGGCCGCTTCAAGCTCGGCGCGGCGGTGACCGGCGCGGCGAAGCTGGCGTTCAGGACCGGCGCCGCGTACGCGAACGCGCGCAAGCAGTTCGGCGTGCCCATCGCCCGCTTCGGCGCCATCCAGGAGAAGCTCGCGGACCTCACCGCGGGCATCTTCGCCGCGGAGTCGCTCGTGTACCGGCTCGCCGGGCTCATCGACGATCGGCTCGCCACCATCCCGAAGGACACCGCGGGCTACTACGAGGCCTACCAGCAGGGCATCGAGGAGTACGCGATCGAGTGCGCGATCGCGAAGGTGTTCTGCAGCGAGGTGCTCGCCGACGTGGTCGACGAGGTGGTCCAGATCCACGGCGGCTACGGGTTCATCCAGGAGTACCCGGCGGAGAAGTACTACCGGGACGAGCGCATCAACCGGATCTTCGAGGGCACCAACGAGATCAACCGGCTCCTCGTGCCGGGCACCATCCTGCGCCGCGCGATGAAGGGCGAGCTGCCCCTGCAGCGGGAGGCGATGAAGGCGCTGGAGGGGCTCATGACGCCCTCCCTCGACGAGCTCGATCCCTCGCTGCCCTTCGCGGCCGAGCGGGCCGTGCTCGGCGGCCTCAAGAAGACCTTCCTCGTGGTGTCAGGCGCCGCCGTCCAGCGGTACGCGGAGGGGCTCAAGGACGAGCAGGAGGTGCTGCTCGCGCTCGCGGACGTGGCCATCCAGATCTTCGCGATCGAGAGCGCGCTCCTCAGGGCGGAGAAGATCTCGCCGCGCCTGACGGAGTCGCTGCGCGCGGACGCGGCGGCCGCCGTGAAGGTGCACACCTTCGCGGCCGTCGAGAAGATCGCCGCCGCCGCCCGCCGGGCCGCGTTCTACGTCGCCGAGGGAGACACGCTCACGGTCCTCCTCGGCGGCATCCGCCGGTACACGAAGTACGACGCCACCGGCCTGCTCCCCGCGAAGCGGCGGCTCGCCGCCGCCGCGCTCGAGTCCGAGCGCTACCCGCTCTGAACGACGGTTCGCGATTCGGATCACGCCGTCCACCGCAGAGGAGAACTGCCGAGATGCCCCTCAAGCTGCTCGTCACCGTGAAGCGCGTCGAGGACCCGGAGTCGAGGATCAGGGCGAGGCCGGACGGGACCGGCATCGTCACCGACGGCGTGAACTACAAGATGAACCCCTTCGACGAGATCGCCGTCGAGGAGGCCCTGCGGCTCAAGGAGAAGCACGGCGGCGAGGTGGTCGTGGCGAGCATCGGCGGGGCGGCGGCGATGGTCGAGCTCCGCGCCGCGCTCGCGATGGGCGCCGATCGCGGCCTCCTCGTCCGTCACGACGGCGCGCTCGACCCGGGGGTGGGCTCGGCGCTGCTCCAGGCGCTCGTCGCGCAGGAGCGGCCCGACCTCGTCCTGCTCGGCAAGCAGGCCATCGATCGACGACGATCAGAACCAGACCGGCCAGATGCTCGCCGCGCGCCTCGGCTGGCCGCAGGCGACGTTCGCCTCCAAGAAGGAGAGCCTCGAGAGCGAGGCCGAGCAGAAGAAGCAGCCCGGCGTGGTCCTCGCGGCGGACGGCGGGCGCGCCCTCGTCGTGCGGGAGGTGGACGGCGGCGTCGAGACGCTCGACGTCGCGCTGCCGGCGGTCGTGACGGTGGACCTCCGGCTCAACAAGCCGCGCTTCGCGTCGCTGCCCGGGATCATGAAGGCGAAGAAGAAGGAGGTGCGCGAGATCCCCGCGGCCTCGCTCGGCGTGGAGCTCGCGCCGGCGGTGGTGGTGCGGCGGCTCTTCGACCCGCCGCGGCGGCAGGCCGGCGTGAAGGTCGCCGACGTCGCCGAGCTGTGGACCCGCCTTCACGCCGAGGCGAAGGTCCTCTAGGGCCTTCGAGCGCGCCATGTCGAACGTCCTCGTCGTCGCCGAGCAGTCCCGCGGCACCCTCAGGAAGGCCACCCTGTCCGCGCTCACCGCCGCGCGAGAGGTGGCGCGCCGCACCGGCGGAACGGTGAGCGCGCTCGTCCTCGGCAGCGGCGCCGCCGCGGCCGCGGAGGAGCTCGCCGCGCACGGCGTCGCGGTCCGCCTCGCCGACGCGCCCGTGCTGGCGCACCCGCTCGCGGAGGCGCACGCGCCGGTGGTCGCGGACGCGGCGCGGGTGGCCGGCGCGAGCTGGATCGTCACGGCCGCGACCGCGTACGGAAAGGATCTCCTGCCCCGGGCTGCGGTCGCGCTCGGCGCGGCGGTCGCGACCGAGGTCCTCGCCGTCGCGGGCGAGGGGGCGGAGATCCTGCTCCGCCGGCCGATGTGGGCCGGGAACGTCATCGCGGAGGTGGAGCTCCGCGGGACGGTGAAGGCGTTCAGCGTGCGCCCGACGGAGTTCGCGCCGGCGGCGCGGGCGCCGGGCGGTTCGGTCACGCCGCTGCCGGTCTCGGTGGACGCGGCCTCGCTCCGGACGCGCTTCGTGGAGCTGCAGGAGGTGAAGAGCGAGCGGCCCGAGCTCACCGACGCGCGCGTGGTCGTCGCGGGCGGCCGGGGCACCCGGGGCGACTTCGGCCCGCTCTCCGGGCTCGCCGACGACCTCGGCGCGGCGGTGGGCGCCTCCCGCGCGGCGGTCGACGCCGGCTGGGTGCCGAACGACTGGCAGGTGGGGCAGACCGGCAAGGTGGTCGCGCCGGAGCTCTACGTCGCCGCGGGGATCTCGGGCGCGATCCAGCACGTCGCGGGCATGAAGGGGGCGAAGGTGATCGTGGCGATCAACAAGGACGCGGACGCGCCCATCTTCCAGATCGCCGACTACGGCCTCGTCGCGGACCTGTTCCAGGCGGTGCCAGCCCTGCGCGAGCGCCTCAAGGCCGGGTAGGGCGACCGCCGCGCCCCCGGACGGGACGGCTCACTCGCTCGGGAGCAGGTCGAGCTGCGAGGGGGGAACGCCGCGGGCGACGCCGTGCCCGGCGAGGATCGCCATCCGCCGCCGCTCGAAGCGCCGCTGCCGCTCGGCGCGCACGCGCTCCAGCATCGAGCGGGCGCTCTCGACGTCGGCGTACACGTCCGGGACCTCGCGGCCCAGGAGCCGGTCCCGCCGCCGGAGGTACGCCTCCTCCGCCGCGAGGTGATCGACCTCGAGATCCTCGATCTCGACGGCGAGCCGCTCCTCCGCGTCCATCGCGCGGAGCGCGTCGCGCTGCTCCGCGGTCATCATCCGGATCCTCTCCAGCACACCCATGACGCTCTCCGGTCACGCCCCACCACCGCGCTCCTGCCACTCGGGATCAAGCTAGGGGGGCCTCCCGGGCGCGCAAGGGCGCTCGTGTGGGGAAGTCAAAGAAATGACGCCGGGAGCCCCGAAGGAGTTCGCGGGCCGGCCGCTGTCAGGGAGGGCGGATAGCCTCGGGACATCAGCGGTCGCCCTCGGGCGCCGCGAGCGACATTCACTGACGGTCGATGCCATCGCATGCGGCCGGGTGGGCGTGCGCGCGCCGCGGTCGCGCGCCTGGCGCGTCGCCTGAGGCGACGTGCCCCGGGCGGATTGGACCCGGGGCCGGCCGCACTCCCGGTCGCTGCGCGTCGACGCAGACGCTGCGCGCGTCGGCCGACGCGCCGAACCCATTGGAAAGACGGGCTCGATTCCACGGTCAACGCGCGCCCGGCCTCGGAGCCGCTCATCGGTACGGGTCTTCCAAGCGCGCAGGTCCTGCACCCCACGACCGGAGCGCCCATGAAACGCCTGCTGGGAAGCCTCACCATCGTCACGAAGCTCCGCATCGTCGTGGGCGCGAGCGCCGTGGCGCTCGCCGCGCTCGTCTGGCAGGCCGTGCGCGTCGTCGAGTCGCGCATGCTGGAGGAGCGCGAGGCGAAGGTCCGGGCCGCCGTCGAGACGGTGCACGGGGTGCTCCGCGAGCAGGCCCGCCTCGCGGAGGAGGGACGCATCCCCGTGGCCGAAGCGCAGGCGGCCGCGATCCGGACGATCCGCGCGCTGCGCTACGAGGGGAACGAGTACTTCTGGGTGAACGACCTCGCCCCGCGCATGATCGTCCATCCGATGAGGCCGGAGCTCGACGGAAAGGACCTCGCGAGCGAGGTCGATCCCAGCGGCAAGCGGCTCTTCGTCGAGTTCGTGGACACCGCGAGGCGCCACGGCGCCGGAATGGTCGCCTACCTGTGGCCCAAGCCGGGCTCGCGCGACCCCGTCCGCAAGGTCTCGTACGTGAAGCTTTTCGAGCCGTGGGGCTGGATCGTCGGCTCGGGCGTCTACGTCGACGATCTCGAGGCGGCGGCGGCGCTCGAGGCACGGCGGATCGCCGGCGCGGCGCTCGCGATCGTCCTCGTCCTCTTCCTCGGTGCGGCGATCGTGGTGCGCAGCATCACCGGGCCGCTCGCCGGGGCCATCCGGGTGGTGGAGCGGGTCGCCCGCGGCGACCTGCGCGAGGCGGTGGCGGTCACCCGTCGCGACGAGCTCGGCAGGCTCCAGGCGGCGATGGCCGGGATGGCGGACAAGCTCGCGGTGGTCATCGCCGAGGTGCGCGCGGGCTCGGAGGCGCTCGGGGGCGCCTCGCAGCAGGTCTCCGAGACGTCGCAGCTCCTGTCGCAGGGCACGGGCGAGCAGGCCGCGAGCGTGGAGGAGACGACCGCCTCCCTCGAGGAGATGAACGCGTCGATCGCCCGGAACGCGGAGGGCGCGCGGGAGACCGCCGCCGCGGCCACCGCGGGCGCGGCGCGGGCGGAGGAGGGCGGGCGCGCGGTCGCCGAGACGGTGCAGGCGATGAAGGCGATCACCGAGCGGATCTCCGTCGTCGAGGAGATCGCCTACCAGACGAACCTGCTCGCGCTGAACGCGGCCATCGAGGCAGCCCGCGCGGGCGAGCACGGCCGGGGGTTCGCGGTGGTCGCCGCGGAGGTGCGCAAGCTCGCCGAGCGCGCGCAGAAGGCGGCGAAGGAGATCGGCTCGCTCGCGGGCTCGAGCGTGGCGGTGGCGGAGCGCTCGGCCTCGCTCATCCGCGAGCTCGTGCCGGGCATCCGGAGCACCGCGGAGCTGGTGCAGGAGGTGGCCGCGGCCTCCCAGCAGCAGGCGGCGGGGGTCGAGCAGGTCTCGAGAGCGATGGCGATCGTGGATCAGACGACCCAGCGAAACTCGGCCGCCGCGGAGGAGCTCTCCTCCACCGCCGAGGAGATGGCCGCGCAGGCGGCGTCCCTCCAGCAGCTCGTCGGCTTCTTCCGGGTGCGGGAGGGGCTCGAGCGCGCCGCGACGCCGAAGGCGAAGCCCGCGCCGAAGGTCCTGGCGCAGCCGGCGCCGCCGCCTCCGCCCGCCGCGAGCCGTCCGGCGCTCGAGGACGGCGCCGGCTGGGTCGCGTGGCGCTCCGGCGCCGCGACCGACGCAGAGCCGCGGTCCCTCCCCAGGGCGAGGACGGGCTCGTAGCGCTCGCCGGGGCGGAGCGCGCCCGTGTCGAGACGGCGGCGCGCCGGCGAGGGTGCCCGAGCGCGCGCTCACGGGCGGGCGCGCGGGCGCGCCCTCGCCGGGGTGAACCCGCCCAGGCGAGTGCACGCGGCCGGCGGGGGTGAGAGGAGTGCCTCGAGGACGCGGGCGGGGGCTTCGAGGTGGCCGGCAGGCCGTACGACGTGACGCTGTTCGGCGCGACCGGCTTCACCGGCCGGCTGGCGGCGCGCTACCTGTCGGAGCACGCGCCGCCCGGGCTACGCTGGGCGGTCGCCGGCCGCAGCGGCGCACGGCTCGAGCTCGTGAAGGCGGAGGCGCACGCGAGCGGGCTCGTCGTCGCGGACAGCGCGGATCCCGGGTCGATCGACGCGATGGCCGCCGGCACCCGCGTGCTCGCCACGACCGTCGGTCCCTTCGCGCACCACGGCGGGCCGGTGGTGGACGCGTGCGTCCGGCACCGCGTCGACTACGTGGACATCACGGGCGAGACCGCGTGGGTGCGCGGCCTGGTCGATCGCCACCACGAGGCCGCCGCGCTCGCGGGCACGCGCATCGTGCCGTTCTGCGGGTTCGACTCGGTCCCCTCCGATCTCGGCGCGCTCCTCGTCGCGTCGTTCATCCGGGATCGCTGGGGGCAGGACACGAGGCGCGTGAGCGCGAGCTTCGCGCTCCGGGGCGGCTACGGCGGCGGGACGCTCGCCACGGTGCTCCACTCGGCCGAGACGGGCGAGCTCGTCGTCGGCCGCGACGTGCTGCTCCTCAACCCGGCGGAGCACCGGACCGGCGCCGAGCGGGCGCGCAGCGCCGACCTCTTCGCCGTCCGGCGCGACCCGGTCCGGCAGGTCTGGCTCGCGCCGTTTCCGATGGCGCGGGTGAACACCCGCGTCGTGCGGCGCTCCAACGCGCTCCTCGAGGCGGTCGGGCGCGGCTACGGCCCGGAGTTCGCCTACGAGGAGGCCGCCGAGTACCGCTCTCGCCTCGGCGCAGAGGCGGCGCGGCTCGGGCTCCGCCTCTTCGAGCGCGCGCTCGCGGCGGAGCGGGTGCGGGCGCTCCTGCGCCGCTTCGGACCGGCGCCCGGAGAGGGCCCCTCGCCGGCGGCACGCGAGCTCGGGGCCATGCGGCTGCGGCTCGTCGGTGAGGCGGCCTCCGGGCGGAAGGTGCTCGCGACGCTGCGCGCCCGCGGGGATCCCGGCAGCCGGGTGACCGTCATGACGCTCTGCGAGGCGGCGCTCGCCCTCGCCACCCAGCGCGAAGCGCTCCCGCGCGCGCCGGCGGGCGGCGTGCTCACGCCCGCGACCGCGGTCGGGCTCCTGCTGCTCGATCGGCTGGAGGCGGCGGGGCTCCAGGTCGAGGTGGGGCCCGTGGTGCGCACGTGAGCCGTGAGGTCGAGCGAGCGGGGCGGCGGCCCGCAGGCACGGACGGGCCGTTGAAGGCGTACCGGTGGGTCCCTAGGGGTGAAGGGATGCCCCTCGCGTGGATGCCCCTCGTCGCCGTGCTCGCCAGCAGCGCCTCGAGCGCTGGCGGCGTCGTGCTCCGCCCGCTCGAGCGACAGCTCGTCGCCCCCTCCGCAGCGCTCCGGCTCGCCGCCTCCGGCGCCGCGACCCGCCCGGCCGCGGGGGACGCCGCCGCGCCGCCCGCGTGCGTCGGCGACGTGTGCCAGCCGCGCGTGTCCGTGCCGGGCTACGAGCCGCGGGTGTCGTCCCGCGGGAAGCGGACGGAGCTCGCGGCGCACCTCCTCTCCCGCGCGCACATCGAGCCGCTCGCGAGCGTGGCGAGCTTCCTCGTGGTCACCGGCCTCCGCCTCGACTTCACCCCGGGGGCGCTCGAGAGCGGGCTCTCGCGCGGTCCGGAGGGCTGGGGGCATGCGCAGCTCATGCTCCGCTGGCGCATCGACGCGCTCGGCAAGCCCGTCTGGGTGATCGTGAGGTAGCTGGCGCGAGACCGCGCCCTCGGGTGCGTTCGCCAGCCGTCGCGGGTCCAGGCGCCGGCGGGGTCCGTCGGGACGTCGCCTCAGCCCCAGGAGCTCACGAAGATCGCGCGGTCGGTGCCGGGCTCCCATACGAGATCCACCCGCGCCGCGCGCCCCGCCCAGGCGTAGAGCCCCTCGATCCCTCCGCACGACCGCAGGAGGTGCGCGCGGTCGCGCGAGACGGGCGGGAGGTCTTCGAGCACGACGTGGACGAGCCCCGGCCCGCGCCGCAGGTAGGTCGCGTGCCCCGCGTTGCGCGTCGCGACGTTCCAGCCCTTCGCCGCGATCCAGGCGAGCACCTCGGGCCGGCGGCCCAGCATCGCGAGCGTCGCCGTCACGAGCGGCCGGAGCACCGGCGTCTCGGTGGCGACGCGCCCGAGCGCGCGGCCGAGCTCGCGCACGCCGTCGTCGCCCCGGCGCCGCTGCACGGCCTGCACGATCTCGACCTCGAACGCGATGGGCAGCCAGCCCGCCGCGGGCGCCTCCTCCACGCGGCGGACGGTCTCGGTCCGCACGTCGCCGCGGATCGACGCCGCGTCCCCGTCGCCGAAGGTGCGGAGCTGCTCGAGGTAGAGCTTCAGCAACGCCGCCCGGATCTCGGGTTCCATTCGTCTCCAGTCGACCGACCCGCCGCGCGAGGAGAGCAGCATTCGGCGGGTGAGGGGAATCCCGGGACGGCGGGACTTGCGGGCGGGGTCGAATCGGGCGTTCGCCTGTCCGTTGGTGGACAAACGAAGGAGACCGGCGCACACGCGCGCGGCCCGAGCGGACGCGGGCGTCCGCGGAGTGCCTCGTCCGAGCCGACCCCCGGAAGGCAGCGCGGCGGAGGGCTACGTGTCGGTCCCGGCGGAGGCGAGCGCTGTGAGCGCTCGCGCCGCGCGCGGCGAAGGATCCTGCTCGAGCGCCTCGCGACGGGCTCGACCCGAGCGAGCAACGCTGTCAGGCCCGCTGGTCCGCCTCGGCGGTCCGGGCCCCCTCGGCCGCCGTGGCCGCGAGCTCCTCGAGCACCTCCCGCGCCACGGGGTCGGCGCGCAGCGCGCCCTCGGGGAGCCTGCGGAGCGCGATCTCGGCGAACTCCCCGGCGCCGCGCAGCGTCTCGGAGAGCCACAGGTGCGAGCCGTCGGAGAGCGTCAGGTAGAACCACCGCTGGAGCGGGTTGTAGGCGACGCTCGAGACGGAGGTCCAGCTCACGTTGCGGCGCGTGAGCACCCCGACGCGCTCGATGAACGTGTCGTGCACGACGATGCGCTGGCGGAACGCCGAGGCGAACTGGTGCGCGGTGACGGCGAGCATCGCGAGCGTGGCGGCGGCGCCGAGGAGGAGCCCGGGGACGCCCGTCTGCCCCCCGACCCAGACCCGCGTCACCAGCCCCGCGAGCACGATCGTGGGGAGGAGCGCGCCGATCCCGAGCATCACCCCGTTCCGGCGCAGCGGACGCAGCACGAGGGCGCCGCCCGCCGTCGAAGCGCGCTCGCGCGGCGCCGCCGAGCTCCGCCGGAACAGCGCGCGGCCGCCCAGCATCACGAGGAACAAGGCGACCAGTGCGATGGCGGTCTCGAGCATGTGCGCGAGTCTGCCTCATCGACGGCGGCCGGAGAAGCGGGTGCCCTCGCTTTCGACCGACCGCCGCGCCAGGTGCGGCGCGACCGCCGGGTGGAGCTCGGCGCGGCTTCAGCCTCCGCGGCGAACCGTCTTCCACGGCGCCGCGTTGCCGTTCTCGTCGACCCGGACTCGGATGTGGTCCGGCCCGCGCCACACGCTGCCCGCGATGACGCGCCCCGGGATCCAGGGGTAGCGCGCGCGCGTGTCGTCCGAGACGAACACGACCGGCGAGACGGGCGGAGAGTCGGGCGTCGCGGCGGGCACCCCCTCCTCGGTCAGCTGGATACGCTCCGGGCGGCGGCCCCCCGGCCCGCGGACGGGGCGCTGGCGACGGCGCTTGTTGCCCCGCCCGCCGGCGCGGTTCTCGTGATGCTGCGGTCTCTCCAACATGGGCTCCTGGCCTTGGGGGCAGCGCCGGCGACGCTCCTCGCGTCTGCTCGGCGGCGATACGGCTCGCGATGTGGTGGATGCGCCGTGTCCCGGGTCTGACGTCCGGTCGGCGCTCTGGGTCGTATGTATCCCGGACGACGGAGGATTTCAACGATGTCGCGCCCTGCGTCCCCCGCGCGCGCTCCGCGCGCACCGCACCGGAGTCGCTGACAGAGGTCCGCTCCTGCCGTAGCCTCCGCGCATGTCCGAGCCCCGTACCCGCAGGCGCTGGCCGAAGATCCTCGGTGCCGTCCTCCTCGTCCTCGTCGTCGCCGTGGTCGGGCTGCTGTTCGCCCTCGACCGGATCCTGCTCTCGCAGGCGCGCAAGCAGGCAGCGGCCCTCTCGCAGCAGCTCGGCCGGCCCGTCGAGATCGGCGGCGTCGCGACGCGGCTCTGGGGCGGGCTCGGCGTGCGCGTCACCGACGTCGCGGTCGGGGCGGGAGAGGGGGAGCCCCTGCCGCTCGCCGAGGTCCGGCGGGTGGAGGTGAAGGCGGACCTCCTCCGCGCGATCCTGACGGGCGGCAAGGAGGTCCACGTCCGCGAGGCCGTCGTGGAGGGCCTGCACGTCAACGTCGTGAAGCTGCCGGACGGCACGACCAACGCGCAGCGCGTCGCGGACCGGCTGGCGAAGGGCGCCAAGCCGGCCGAGCCGGAGGCCGCTCCCTCGAAGGAGCCGACCCTCCGCCTGCTGCGCGTCGACCGCGCGGCCGTCGAGAACGCGCGCATCGCCTTCCTCGACCGGACCGTGCCGAACGCGAAGGAGCTCGCCGTCGACGACCTCGACGTCGAGGTGAAGGACCTCGAGACCGGCAAGCCGCTCGAGCTCGTCGTGCGCGCCGCGGTGCTCGCCGCGAAGCAGAACCTGGAGCTGCGCGTGAAGGCGGCCCCGCTGCCCGCGTCGCTCGAGCCCGTGCCGGAGGAGATCGTGCTGAAGGTGGAGCCGATCGTCCTCGACCCCCTCGCGCCTTTCCTGCCCCCCTCGGCGGGCTTCCGGGGCGGACGCTTCCAGGCCGATCTCTCCGCGAAGCTCGGCGCGGCCGTCCCCGGTGGCGCGGGGCCGCTCCGGGTGAAGGGCGGGTTCCGCGCGACGCAGCTCGCCTTCGCGGGGCAGGAGGGTGGGAAGGCCCTCGACGTCGGCCTCGACGCGGACCTCGAGGCGGACGCGCAGGCGGGCGACCTCCGCATCGGGAAGCTCGTCTTCACGGCGGGCCCCGCCTCCCTCGTGGGCAAGGGCCGCGCGACCGGACTCAAGGGAGACGCGCCGAAGTTCGAGGGCCTCGAGATCGTCGGGCACGGCCTCGATCCCGAGGCGCTCGCGGCCTACTACCCCCCGCTGCGCAAGCAGATGGGCGGCGTGGTGATCGCGGGCCCGGTGGGGCTCGTCGTGCGGGGCTCGGGCGGGGAGACCGCGCAGACGGCGGAGGTGCGCGTCGACCTCACGCCGGTGCGGCTCGTCGTGCCCGCGCAGCTCGCGAAGGCGGCGGGCGCGCCGATGACGCTCGTGGTGCGGGCGGACGCCGCGCAGTCGGGCGGGCGCGTCCGCTTCGACGCGGCGCTCGATCTCGCCGGGGCGGATCTCCGCCCGGGCGGCACGCTCGCGAAGAAGCCGGGCGACCCGCTCTCGGCCCGCGCGGCCGGCGCGTATCGCCAGGCGGGCGAAGGCCAGGAGGTGCGGCTCGACACCCTCCAACTCACGCTCCTGCGCTCGCGGCTCGACGGGAAGGCGAAGGTGGACCTCGCGGGCAAGGGCCCGAAGGCCACGACGCGCTTCGAGGCGGAGCTCCGCGGCGATCGCCTGGACCTCGACGAGCTGCTCCTCCCCACGCCGGCGTCCGAGAAGGGCAAGAAGCCACCCGAGACGAAGCCCCTCGACCCCGCCGCGTTCGCCGGGCTCTCCGGCGTCGCGGACCTGCGCCTCGGCCAGCTGCGCATGAGCAAGGTCGAGGCCCGGAACGTCACGCTGCGGGTGCGGGTCCAGGGCGACGAGGTGACCCTCGAGCAGGCGCGGCTCGAGGCGTTCGGCGGCACCGTCTCGGCCGCCGGGACGCACCTCGCGGTGGCGCGCCCCGACGCGCCGTTCGAGGTCGCCCTCGATCTGAAGGGCGTCGCGGGGGAGGAGGTCCTGAAGCTCCTCGGCGACCACAAGGTGCTCGGCGGGACGCTCGACGCGGGCCTGAAGCTGGGCGGGAAGGGCTGGAAGCTCGGGCTCCTGTCGGAGTCGGTCACGGGGGGCGTGGACGGCGTCCTGAAGGGCGGCGCGTTCTACGGGAAGGACCTCGTCGCGTCCATCGCGGCGCCGCTCGCGTCGAAGCTCCCGTTCGCCGCCTCGAAGCTGCCGGAGCGGGGCGCGACCTCTCTCGGCAAGGAGCTGCCGTTCGGGCTCAAGATCGCGAACGGCCTCGCCTCGCTCTCGAAGCCGCTCCGCGCGGAGACCGGCGAGGGCGCGCTCTCGCTCGAGGGCGGCGTGAAGCTCGACGGGACGCTGGAGATGCCGGCGACGTTCTCGCTTTCGCCGGAGCTGATCTCGAAGCTGACGGGCGGGCGCGCGAAGCCGACGGCGCCGATCCCCGTGGCGTTCCGGCTGGCGGGTCCGGCCTGGAAGCCGCGGCTCGACGGGCTCTCGCTCGACGGCGCGGTGAAGGCCATCGTCCAGCAGGCCGCGGCGGGCGCCCTCGGGCGCGCGGTCGGCGCGGAGGGCGCGAACGTCGGGGACGTCGCCGCGAAGAAGAAGGCCGAGGCGGAGGGGAAGGCGCGCGACGAGGCGGAGCGCCAGAAGAAGCGGCTCGAGGACGAGGCGAAGAAGAAGCTGAAGGGCCTCTTCGGGCGCTGAGGGCGCCTGCGCGGGAGAAGCGGCGCCGGCCTGCGAGAGATCGTCAGGACGGGCGGCCGGCCGGCGCCTCGCCGGCGGGCCGCAGCCCGATGGCCGCCACGATCGCGGCGTGCTGCTCGGGCGAGAGGTAGACCTCGAGGGCGCCGTCGGTGAGCTCGAAGCGGGCGGGCTTGCGGAACCCGCTGCGCGGCGGCTCCGGGGCCGTCGTCCGGACCACCGCGCTCGCCGGCACCCGGATCGCGATCCGGCCAGCGCTCCGCGCCGCGGCGAGGCCGCGCGCGTCGAGCGGCTCGGGGTCGAGCGCGCGGCGGCGCGCGGGCAGGGTGAGCCAGTACACCGCCTGCGCGGCGACCGCGCCCCACAGCACCGCCGCGCTCCGCCAGGTGAAGACGTTCACGAGGACCGCGGCGATGGACCCGAGGAGCAGCGCGGTGGTCACCCGCTGCAGGAGCTCGGCCCGCGGTGCGGGTCGCACGACGACGAGCTCGTCCCGGCCGGCGTAGAGCTGTCCCCGCGCCGCGCCGCCGCTGACGGGCTTGCCGGCCGGGTTCACGAGCGTCGCGAGCACCACCCCGATCGCCTTGGGATCTTCCATGGCGGCGACTCTACCGTACTCCGCCGCCTCGAACGCTGCCCTGGCGTACGATGCCGTCCGTGCTCCGCCGCGCCGCCTGGATCGCCGCCGTCCTCCTGCTCGCCGCCGCGGGGAGCTTCTTCTTCGCGCTCGCGCCGGCGGTCGCGGCGCGGATGAACCGGGTGGACGCCCGCCGGCCGCTGCCAGCCGTCTCCGCTCGCGCCCGCGGCCTGCACGCGACGCTCCGGATCGTCGACCTGCACGACGACCTCCTGCTCTGGGACCGCGACCCGCTGAAGCGCTCGACGCACGGCCACAGCGACGTGCCGCGGCTCGCCGAGGGCAACGTCGCGGTGCAGCTCTTCTCCACCGTCACGGAGGTGCCGCGGGGCTTCAACTACGCCGCGACGCCCGGGGCGGGCGACCTCGTCACCGCCCTCGCCGTCGCCTCGCGCTGGCCGCCGCCGACCTGGGGGAGCCGCCTCGCGCGGGCGCTCCACCAGGGCGAGAAGCTCCGGCGCGCCGCGGCGGCCTCGGGCGGCGGGCTCGTCGTCGCGACCTCGCGGGCGGAGCTCGCCGCGGCGCTCGAGGCGCGCGCGGCCGAGCGGCAGGGCCGGCGCGCGGTGGTGGCGGTGCTCGCCACCGAGGGGCTCCAGGCGCTCGATGGGAGGCTCGAGGCGCTGGACGCGCTCTTCCAGGCCGGCTTTCGCTCGGCGGGGCTCGCCCACTTCGCGGACAACGCCGCGGCCGGCTCGGCGCACGGGGCCGCGAAGGGCGGGCTCAGCGCGCTGGGGCGCGCGGCGCTGCGGCGGATGGAGGAGCGCCGCATGATCGTGGACCTCGCGCACGCCTCCCCGTGGGCCTTCGACGACGCGCTCTCCCTGGCGCGCCGGCCGGTGATCGTGTCGCACACGGGCGTGAGCGCCACCTGCCCGGGGCCGCGCAACCTCACCGACGACCAGCTGAGGCGCCTCGCGCGGAACGGCGCGCTCGTGGGCATCGGCTACTGGGAAGGCGCGGTGTGCGACCGCACCCCGCAGGCCGTCGCCCGAGCGATCCACCACGCGATCGCCGTCGCGGGCGTGTCGCACGTGGCGCTCGGGTCGGACTTCGACGGGGCGACCACGGCGCCGTTCGACGCCGCGCGGCTCGAGGTGCTCACGCAGGCGCTGCTCGACGAGGGGCTACAGGACGCGGCCATCCGCGCCGTCATGGGCGAGAACGCGATCCGCTTCCTGCTCGAAAACCTGCCCTGACGCCCGCCGTCCGCTGCCGCGCGGGCGGCGATCGCGGCGGGCGCCAGGAGCCGGCTAGACCGGGTAGACGAGCTCCTCGACGGAGCGCGAGGTCCGCACCGCGTCCGCACCCAGGAAGAGCGGCGTGAGATCCACGCACGGTTCCGGGGCGCGAGGCGCGAGCGACTCGAAGGTGCGCGCGAGCGTGCTGCCGCCCTGCGCGAGCACGGTGCCGACCAGGCTGAGCCCCCAGGCGCGTTCGTCGGGGGGAAGCGTGGACAGCGCCTTCCGCCAGATCGCGTCCTCGAGTGCCGAGAACGCGGCCTGCACCTCGGTGACGTCGAAGCCGCCCGCGAACCGCTCGTGCGCCATACGCGTGACGTGCGCGCGCAGGGCGTTGAGGTCGCGCGTGAGCACCGCGTCGACCAGGTGGCGGTGGAGCAGCTCGAGCCGTCCGCGCGTCGCCTGCGCGCCGTCGCGGCGGTAGTGCTCGAGCTCTGCGACGGCGTGGGTGGCCTCGTCCAGGATGGCCGCCTCCTCGCCCAGCAGAAGGTCTTCGATCGTCATCTTTCGTCGTCTCCCGTGTGGCTCCGGAGGTCCGTCCCGTGAACCCGCGCGCAACCTAGCCGACCGGGCATGTATGAGGGAAATGCATTCTTGCTATGCTGGCCATAACCCAGGGACATGGAGGTGGACGTGGACGTACAGGCGCTGCGGTACTTCGTCGAGGTGGCGCGCCAGGGCGGCTTCACGCGGGCGAGCCAGTCGCTGCACGTGACCCAGCCCGCGATCAGCAAGATGGTGAAAGCGCTCGAGGAGGAGCTCGGCACGCCGCTGCTCGTCCGCGAGCGCCGGCGCGTGACGCTCACCGACGCGGGCCAGATCGTGCTGGAGCGGGCGGAGGGCGTGCTCGACTCGCTGCGGGTCATCGAGGAGGAGGTCTCCGAGCTCTCGGCGCTGCGGCGCGGACGGCTGCGCATCGGCATGCCCCCCATCACCGGGGTCACCTTCTTCGCGCCGCTGCTCGCGGAGTACCACCAGGCCTACCCCGGCATCGTGCTCGAGCTGCGCGAGGAGGGCTCGCACCACCTCGAGGCGCTCGTGATGAACCGCGAGCTCGACGTCGGCGCGGTGGTGCTCCCCACGGACGAGGAGGCCTTCGGCATCATGCCGTTCGTGAAGGACGAGCTCCGGGCCGTCCTCCATCCGAGCCACCCGCTGGCGCGTCGCCGCTCGGTCGAGCTCCGCGAGCTGGCGGGCACGCCGTTCGTGCTCTACCGGCCGGAGTTCGCGCTCCACGGGCACATCCTGGAGGCGTGCCGCCGGGCCGGGTTCAAGCCGGCCGTCGTGAGCGAGAGCTCGCACTGGGACTTCATCGTCGCGACCGTGGCCGCGAACATCGGCGCCGCGCTGCTCCCGAACACCATCTGCCACCAGCTCGACCCCCGCCAGGTCCTCTCGGTGCGGCTCTCGGAGCCGAGGATCCCCTGGGACGTGGCGCTCATCTGGCGCAAGGACCGGCACCTGCCGCCGGCCACGCGCGCCTGGCTCGAGCTCGCGCGGCGCCGCTGGGGCAACGGGGTCGTGGCGAGCCGCACGCGGCCCTCCGCGCCGCCGGACCCGAAGCCGCAGGGGCGCTGACGGCCCTCACTCGACCCAGTCCGCCACGAACACGTTCGTCTCGCCGGGCCGCCGCGCGTTCCGGTTGGAGGCGAAGACGAGCGTCTTCCCGTCCGGCGAGAACATGGGGAACCCGTCGAAGGTGTCGTTCGTGGTGATCCGCTCGAGGCCGCTGCCGTCGTCGTTCACGAGGTAGAGGTCGAAGTTGCGGCCCTTCGGGTCCCCGACGTTCGAGGCGAAGACGATGCGCCGGCCGTCCGGGTGAAAGAAGGGCGCGAAGCTCGCCGCGCCGAGCCGGGTCACCTGCCGCACGCCGGAGCCGTCCGCGTTCATGACGTGGATCTCGAGCCTCCCCGGGCGGACGAGCTTCTGCGAGAGGAGGCGCCGGTAGTCGGCGAGCTCCGCCGCGTCGGCGGGCCGGCTGGCGCGGAACACGATGCGCGTGCCATCGGCGGAGAAGAACGCCCCGCCGTCGTAGCCGGGGGTGTGCGTGAGCCGCACGAGCCCGGAGCCGTCGAGCCGCATCTTGTAGAGCTCGAGATCGCCGTCGCGCGTCGAGGTGAAGACGATCCAGCCGTCCCGCGAGATCGTCGCCTCCGCGCTGTACGCGCCGGGCGCCGGCGCGAGCGGGGTGAGATCGGAGCCGTCCGGCCGCGCGGTGTAGAGCTGGTAGTCGAAGAGGGGCCAGACGTAGCCCTGGGAGAGGTCTGGCTTCGGCGGGCACTCCGCGCCCGACGCGTGGGTCGAGGAGTAGAGCAGCCGCTCTCCTCCGGGGAAGAAGTAGCCGCAGGTGACGCGGCCCAGGCCGGACGAGACCTGGCGCCGCTGCGTGCCGTCGGCGCGCATCACGTAGAGCCGATCGCAGCCGGCACCCTCGGGCGTCGACTGGAACACGAGCTCCCGCCCGTCGAAGCTGAAGTACGCCTCGGCGTTCTCGCCCCCGAACGTGAGCTGACGGACGTTGCGGAGGTGCCGCTCGCCCGGGAGAGCCAGGTCTCGAGCGGCGTTCGCCGGCGGGGCGCCGACGGGCGCCGCGGCGGGAGGGACCGGGCCGGTCGGCGCCTTCGGCGCGGCGCAGGCGGCGGCGAGGACGGCGGCGGCGAGCGTCGGGGTGAGGGTCCGGGTCATCTGCGCTCCTCCAGCTTCACCTTCGCGGTCCGCCGCTCCGCCCCGTGCGCCCACTCGACCTCGACCTCGTCGCCGGGCCGGTGCGAGCGGAGCGCGAACGCGAGATCCTGCAGGTTCATCACCTTCGCCGCTCCGAGGCGGAGGAGGACGTCGCCTTCGGCGAGGCCGGCCCGCTCGGCGGGGCTGCCCGGGCGGACGCCGGTGAGGAGCACCCCCGGCTCGGCGCGCTCCGCGAAGTCCGGGATCGCGCCGAGGTAGGTGCCGTAGCTCCGCTCGCCGCGCTCGCGCGGCGGTGGCGCCGCCGTGCGGACCACCTCGAGGCGGCCATCGCGCTCGGCGGCGTCGCGGGCGGCGCGGTAGGCGAGCCGCGCCACGGCCGCGAGGCCCGGGCCGTCGATCTTGTCGGCGGTATCCGTCGGCCGGTGGTAGTCGGCGTGGGGTCCGGTGAAGAGGAAGAGGACCGGGACCCCGCGCGCGTAGAAGCTCGTGTGATCCGAGGGGCCGTACCCGTCGCCTCCGCCGAACGCGATCCGGAGCGGCAGGCGCGGCGAGCGCTCCGCGAGCGCCACCACGCGGTCCCGCAGCCCCTTCGCGGTGTCCGCGCCGTCCACGTACACCTTCCCCCCGCGGGGACGGCCCACCATGTCGAGGTTCACCATGAGCTGCATCTTCCCGATGGGGCAGCGCGGCGGCGGATCCTTCGCGAGCTCGGACGAGCCGAGGATGCCGAGCTCCTCCGCGGCGAACGCAGCGAAGAGGACCGTGCGCCTCGGCGCGCCCTCGGCGACGAAGGCGCGCGCGACCGCGAGGAGGGCCGCGACGCCGCTCGCGTTGTCGTCCGCGCCCGGGTGGACCGTCCCGAGCCGCTCGGGGGCGAGCGAGGCGTCGCCGCCGAGGCCGAGGTGATCGTGGTGCGCGCCCACCACCACGCACTCGTCCGCCACCGCCGGGTCGCGGCCGGGCAGGATGGCGACGACGTTGGCGGTCGCGGCCCGCTCGTGGAGCACCTCGACCGAGAGCCGCGCCCGGAGCCCGAGCGGCCGCGAGTGGGGCCTCCCGTCCGCCTCGCCCGGCGCCGCCAGCGCGGCCACGTCGATCCCCGCGCGGCCGAGCGCCGCGGCCGTGACCCGCGCCGCGACGAGGCCGGCCCGCGAGGCGACCTGCCCGCGCCAGCGCGGGACCTCGTCGGGAGCCTCGTGGGCCCATACGTCGCGGACGCCGAGGATCGCCGCCGCGCCGTGGTCGCGCGCGTTCATGGCCTTGTAGCGCCACTCGGAGAAGCGGTACCGGCGGGGGTCGCGGAACGGGGAGGCGGGGTCCGCCTCGCGCGGGAAGTCCTGTGCGACGAGGACGATCTTCCCCTTCACGTCGAGCCCGGCGTAGTCGTCGTGCCCGAGCTCGGGCGCCGTGATGCCATGACCCGCGAACACGAGCTCCGCCTCGATCGTGCCGTCGTCGCTGAAGCCGAAGGGGAGGAAGTCCCGCTGGAGCGCGAGCGGCGCGCGGCCGATCGCGAGCGCGTTCCGCGCCTCGAGGGTGGCGCGGAAGGGCGCCTCGAACTCCTCGAGGTAGCCGCCGTCGCGCGCGGGCGCGAGGCCCGCCTCGCGGAACCGGTCGGCGATCCAGCGCGCGGCCTGGGCGCCGCCGGCCGTCCCGACGCCGCGCCCCTCGCGCGCGGGATCTGCGAGCCAGGCCACCTCCGCGAGCGCGCGGGCAGGATCGATCACCGGCTCCCGCGCGGCGTGGCCTGCGCCGCGGGCGGTGCAGGCCGTCAGGGCGAGCGCGAGGGCGAGCCTGCCGAGCTTTCGCATGCGTCGCACATAGAGGGCCGGCGCGTCCCGGGCAGCGTGGACGCCGGGGCGCACCCGGCCGAGACGCGTCCGCCCCGCCGCGGCCGCGAGCGAATTGCCGGGCAGCGGAGGGAAGGGTATGGAGGGCGCCCGAATGCGCCCCGCGAACCGCGCCCCCCGAAGCGCCGCCCCTCCGAAGCCCGGCCCCCGCGACCGCCACCGCCTCTACGAGCGCGCGGTCCAGGACCCGCAGGCGGACATCGCCATCATCGAGCGGGTCCTCCGCGGGCGACGCCCGGCGCGGCGGCTCCGGGAGGACTTCAGCGGCACGGCGGCGCTCGCCGCGAGCTGGGTGGCGAAGGGGCCGCTGCGGACGGCCGTGGCGGTCGATCTCGATCCCGCGGTGCACGCCTGGGCCCGGACGTACCGCCTCCCCGCGCTCGGCGCGGCGGCCTCGCGGCTCGAGCTCGTGACCGCCGACGTCCGCGCGCCCCGCGGCGAGGGGTTCGACGCGATCGTCGCCCTCAACTTCAGCTACGGGGTGTTCCGCACGCGCGAGGCGCTCGGCGAGTATCTGCGCGCCGCGCTCGGCGCGCTGGCGCCGGGCGGCGCGCTCGTGCTCGACGCCTTCGGCGGGTGGGACGCGCAGCGGGCGCTCGTCGAGCGCCGGCGGATCGGCCGCGGCGTGACCTACGTCTGGGAGCAGGAGGGGTTCGATCCCATCACCCACCGGATCCGCTGCACCATCCACTTCGAGCTCGAGGGGGGCCGGCCGATGCGCCGGGCGTTCCACTACGACTGGCGGCTCTGGAGCCTCCCCGAGCTGACGGAGCTCCTCGGCGAGGCGGGCTTCGAGGCCGTCGAGGTGCTGTGGGACGCGGGGCCCGGCGCCGCGGCCCGCTACCTGCCGCGCGGCAGCGCGCAGAACCAGGCCGGCTGGATCGCCTACGTGGTGGGACGCCGGCCGCGCGGCTGAGCGCGGCGCTACTCCGCCGCCACCGGCCGCTTGCGAAGGATCGCGAGCGCCGCGACGAGCACGACGATGAGGACGGTCAGGAGCCCGAGCTCCGACATCACCTGCCGGAACAGCTTGTCGTCGGGCCGGGTCTGCGCGCCGAACTCGGCGGTGATGACGAGGATCCGGCGGACCGCGGCGATGAGGGCGACGAGCAGGAACGGCTCGGGCACGAGGGTGTGCTCGCGGAACGACACCTGCACCGTGTAGAGCAGCTCCACGACCATGAGCGCGAGCAGGATCCGGTCGAGCAGCGTCACGAACGCGCGGACGTCGAGGCCGCCGAACATCGCGTGGACGAGATCGATCCCGCCGTGGACGACGATCGCGGCGGCGCTCAGCGCGAGGAGCACACCGAGCGCGACGTACACGACGTCCTGGGCCCGCGTGAAAGCGGTCGAGATGATGCCGCGCGTCCGGCTCCGGGGGTCGCGCTCGCGCTCCAAGGGTCACCTCCCGCGGCGCCGCGCGGTCGCCGGGTTCATAGCAGCGCGGAGCTTCGCGCGGGCGGCCCCAGGCGTGGCCGGGCCCGCAGGGACCTCGAGGCGAGGTCCCTGCGGGGCGCTCCCGCGTGGGCCCGGCTGAATCGTGACGAACCGTGAACGACGGCCGACCGGGCGAGCGCGCGTGTGTGCGCCGGCCGTGCGGCGCGTGCGTCGCGTGCGAGGCGCGGCGGGGGAACCTTCGGGGCGCGTCGCGTGGGCGAGCACGCAGCGGTACGGTGGGTTCGTCGGGCGCGGCACGCTTTCGGCGCCTGGAGGCCGGATGCAGCGGATGACGGCGGGCGACGCGTCCTGGTACCGCATGGATCGGCCGAGGAACGAGGCCGACGTCGTGGCGCTCCTCACGTTCCGCGGGCCGGTCGCGCTCGCGCGCGTCCGGCGCCTCGTCGAGGAGCGGCTGCTCGCGGTCGAGCGCTTCCGGCAGCGGCCGGTGCCCCGTCTCCTGGGAGCGCCGGGCTGGGAGCCGGATCCCGGGTTCTCGCTCCGGCGACACCTGGTCCCGGTCGAGCTCGCGCGCGGCACGCTCCCCGAGTTCGTCGGCGAGGTGACCTCCTCCCGGCTCGACCCGGCGCACCCGCTCTGGCGCGTCCACGTCGTGCGGGAGCGCGGGCGCGGCGGGGCGATCGTGGCGAAGCTCCACCACGCGCTCGGCGACGGGTTCGCGCTCGTGGCGCTGCTCCTCGCCCTCTCGGACGAGCACGCCGCCGAGGAGGCCCCGCGCGCCCACGTCGAGGCGGTGCATCGCGGGCGCCCGTGGCTCGGGAGCGCGCGGCTCGCCTCCGCGCGGGACGCCGCCGCGTTCGCCGCGACGCTCGCGCGGCTCGCCGCGATGTCGAGCGATCCGAAGGTCCTCTCCGCGGCGGAGCTCTCCGGCGTGCGCAGGGTGGCGTGGTCGGGAGGCGTGCCGCTCGGCGCCGTCCGCGAGGCGGGCCAGCGCCGCGGCGCCACGGTGAACGACGTGCTGGTGGCGGCGATCTCCGGCGCGCTCCGGTCGCTGCTCGCGAGCCGCCGGGCGCCGCTCGTCCCCGTGCGCGCGCTCGTCCCCGTGAACTTCCGTCCTGCCCGCCCGGACCTCGGGGCCGACGCCTCGCTCGGGAACCGCTTTGGCGTCGTGTTCCTCGACCTGCCGATCGATCTCGGCACGCCCGTCGCGCGGCTCGAGGCGGTCCACGCCCGCGTCGCCGCGCTCCGCGCCGGGGCGGGCGCCGTCGTGGCCCACGACGTGCTCGCGCTCGCGGGCTACGCGCCCGACGTGGTCCAGCACGCGCTCACGCGCTTCTTCGCGCGCAAGGCCTCGCTCGTGCTCACGAACCTCCCCGGGCCGAGGACCCGCGTCCACCTGGCGGGCCTGCCGCTCGCGAGCGCGATGTTCTGGGTCCCGCACCCCGCGAGCCTCGGCCTCGGCGTGAGCGTCCTGAGCTACGCGGGCGAGGTGCGCGTCGGCGTGCGCTCCGACGCGGCGGTCCTCGCCGAGCCCGCGGACCTCGTCGGCAGGATCGAGGCGGAGGCGGCGGCGCTCGGCGTGCGCGGGCCGCGCCCGCCGCGTCGTCCCCGCCCGGCGGCGTCGGGGGTCCGTGCCCGGACCCCGGCGCCGTAGGGCGCGGGGGGAGGACCTCGGCTCACAGCGCCGCGGGAGCGGGCGCGGGACCGGGGACGGGCGCCTCGCCGGGCGCGAGGACGATCTCGATGCGCCGGTTCTGGCTGCGGCCCTCCGGCGTGTCGTTCGGGGCGATGGGCTGGTACTCGCCGTAGCCCGCGGCGGCGAGGCGCGTCGGCTCGACCCCCGCCTCCTGCAGGAACCTCACGACCGCGAGGGCGCGCGCGACCGACAGGTCCCAGTTCGACACGAACCCGCCGCGACCGAGCGGCACGTTGTCGGTGTGCCCCTCGACGCGGATGACCTTGCCCTCCACGCCGCGCAGGACCTCCGCGACCGCCGCGAGCGCGCTCTTGCCGGGCTTGCCGAGCGTCGCCGAGCCCGAGGAGAAGAGGATCTTGTCCTTCATCTTGACGGTCATCTTGCCGCGGAGCTCGGTGAGCTCGACGCGGCCCGCGTCGATCTCTCCGCGCAGCGCGTTCGCCATCTTCTCGTACTCCGAGCTCTTCTTCTCGAGCTCCGCCTTGACGGTCTCGAGCTTGCTCTTGGACGTCGAGAGCTCGTTCACGCGCGCCTCGAGCGTCCCCCGCGACGAGGAGAGCTCGGCGACCTGCGCCTGGAGGGCGCGGGCCTCCTCGGTGCGCTTCTCGAGCTCGCCGTTGGTCCGCGCGAGGGCGGCCTCGAGCTCGGCCCCGTGCGCCCGCAGCTCGTCGGCCTCGGCAGACTTGTTGCGGAACTTTCCCGAGGAGACGCAGGCAGACGTGAGCCCGACGAGGGCGACGACGACGACGGTGCGCATCACGGACCTCCGGTGAAGGGAAGAGCGACATTGTACCGACGTCGCGGGACGCGCAAAGGAGGGCATCCGGCGCCGATGTGCGCCGAGTGGCCCCTGGCCAGGCCGCGCGAGTCGTTCCGCGAGCGCGGGACGCGCCGGGACGGACGTGCTGGCGAGGGATGGTCTCGCCGTCGCCCCTCGCGCGGCGCGGGTGCGCTACTCTGTCGCAGGCGGAGCGCGGCCGCAGGTGCCTGGGACGCGCGCGCGCCGCGGGGGCTTCCATGGCCATCCAGGAGCAGGCGGCGCTCTCGACCGAGGTGCTGGGTCTGCTGTTCGCCCGCGCGGGGATCGGCCTCTGCTTCGTCGCGCCGAACCTGACGGTGCTGCGCGCGAACGCGGAGTGGCTTCGCTGGACCGGCTATACCGCGGAGCGCGTCGAGGGCGAGGACATCCTCGCCGTGTTCCCCGACACGCGCGAGGTGGCCCTCTCGCTCTACGAGCGCGTCCAGCGCGGCGAGACGGTGAAGGTCCCTCGCCACGGAGAGCGGGTGCTCGGCCGCGAGGTGTGGTGGGAGGGGCAGCTCTCGCCGGTGCCGACGGAGACGGGCACCGGCATCCTGTTCACGGTGCGTGACGCATCGGAGCATTCCGAGGGCGCGGCCGGCGCGGCTCCGCCCGCCCTCGACGCCGAGGCGAGGCGCGCCGAGGAGGCGCTGGCGGAGCAGCGCGCGCTCAAGGATCAGCTCGCCAAGGTCGCGGCGAGCGTTCCGGGGGTCATCTGCTCCTACCGGCTCCGGCCCGACGGCACGGCGTGCATGCCGTTCACCACCCCGGCGGCCGAGGACCTCTACGGCATCCCGCGGGAGGTGCTCGCGGCGGACTTCGGCCCCCTCGTCGCCAACGTCCACCCGGACGACCTGCAGCGCGTGCTCGAGGTCCTCGAGGAGGCGGCCCGCACGAGGTCCCGCTGGCACGACGTGTTCCGCTACCGGCACCCGAGGAAGGGGGTGCGCTGGCTCGAGGGCTGGTCGGTCCCCACGGACGAGCCGGACGGGAGCCTCATCTGGCACGGCTACGTCATGGACGTCACCGAGCGCAAGCGCGCGGAGGAGCGGCTGCGCGAGGCCGATCGGCTCAAGACCGAGTTCCTCGGCGTCCTCTCGCACGAGCTGCGCAACCCCCTCGCGCCCATCCGCAGCAGCATCTACCTCCTCGATCGCGCGCCGGCGGGCAGCGACCAGGCGGCGCGGGCGAGGGACGTGATCCGCCGCCAGACCGAGCACCTCACGCGCCTCGTCGACGACCTCCTCGACGTGACGCGCATCTCGCGCGGAAAGATCGAGCTGCAGCGCTCGCGCGTCGACCTGCGCGAGGTGGTCGCGCGGACCTGCGACGACCACCGGACGATCTTCGCCGGACGGCACCTCGAGCTGCGCGTCGAGAACGCCGGCCCGGTGTGGGTCGAGGCGGACGCGACGCGGATCGCGCAGGTCGTCGGGAACCTGCTCCTGAACGCCGCGAAGTTCAGCCGCGAGGGCGGGGCGGTGACGGTCGCCGTCACGACGGACGCCGGGCGGGCCGAGATCCGCGTGCGCGACGACGGCCTCGGCATCGTCCCCGAGCTCCTGCCGCGCGTCTTCGAGCCGTTCGTCCAGGCGGACGAGGGGCTCGCGCGGACGCGCGGCGGCCTCGGCCTCGGGCTCGCCCTCGTGAAGGGGCTCGTCGAGCTCCACGGCGGCGGCGTGCGCGCGGACAGCGAGGGCGCCGGCCGCGGCTCGGAGTTCGTCGTGACGCTGCCGGCGGCGCCCGGCCCGCCGGCGGCTCAGCCCCCGCCCCGGGCCCCGGCGAGCGCGCGGCGCGTGGACATCCTCGTCATCGAGGACAACGTGGACGCGGCGCAGACCATCGCCGAGGTGCTGGAGATGGAGGGGCACCGGGTGCACGTCGCGACCGACGGCCTGTCGGGGATCGCGAAGGCGCGCGAGCTCAGGCCCGAGCTGGTCCTCTGCGACATCGGCCTGCCCGACGTGGACGGGTACCAGGTCGCCCGCGAGCTGCGCGCGGACGCGTCGCTCCGCGGGATGCGCCTCATCGCCCTCAGCGGCTACGCTCAGCCGGAGGACAAGGAACGGGCGAAGGCGGCCGGCTTCGAGGCGCACCTCGGGAAGCCGGCCCTCCTCGACGAGCTGACCGCGCTCGTCGCGCGGCGCGGCTGAGGCACGGCGCCCCGGCGCGCGTCCGCGCGACGCGCTTCGCTACCCCCGCCAGAACGGCGGGCCGAACGGCCAGTGGCCGAGGTACCTCGCGGCGCCGAGGGCGAGGGCCGCGGCGGCCGCGGCGAGCCAGAGCAGGCGGCGCCGGCGCTTCGCCGTGTCGTCCGCGTACGGATCGTCGAGCGTCCGGCGCGCGCCCGCGGGCAGGACGGCGCGGTCGGTGAGCGCGGTCCCGAGCGGCAGGTTGATCCGCACGCGCCCGTTCACGGCCCAGCCGTTCGCGTCGAGGATGGGCCCGAGCGTCCGGTGCCGGAGCTTGAGCCAGGAGATGAGCACCGACGGCCCCGACACGACGAGGACCATCGCCGCCACCGCGATGACCTTCGCCCACCAGGGCTTCAGGTCCATGAACCCCGTGACGAACCCGCCGAGCAGCGTGCCGAGGGCGCCGATGCCGACGCCCAGGGCGGCGATGATACCGACCATCTTGCCGACGTCGACGGGCGGGGGGGGCGGGGGGGCCTTCTCGCCGATGGCGGCGTCGGTCACGTGCGTCGCGGTGGACTGGACGTGGTCGTCCGCGGCCTTCTGCTTCGCGTGCGCGAAGCGCGCGACCTGCTCCTCGACGAACCGCAGGGCCTTCTTGTACGGAGCCCAGAACGCCTGGCGGATGCTGATGGGGTTCTCGACGATCTTCACGATCGTCGCGTCCCAGTCCCGTCCCTGCCGGTCGTAGAACACGCCGTTGCGGCCCACCATCAGGTAGTCCGAGTCGCCCTGCGTGAAGCAGGCCACGATCTTCATCGCCTCGCCGCCGGGCCGGCGGCACTCGCAGTAGGCGAGGTACATCCGGGACAGCGAGGCGATCGAGGCGTGCGCGCCGGGGTCGTCCACGCGGATGCACAGCTCGCAGCTGCGCGCGTCGAGGAAGAGCGTCCCGGCCTGGAACACCGCGGGGCGGAGCGGGTCGTAGAAGTCCGCGAACGACACGAAGTTCTTGAGCAGCGTCCCGAGGTCCCGGCAGTAGTGGACGAGCCGGACGACGTCGGCGATCGCCGAGGCCTCGGCGGCGTGGGCCTCGTCCTCGGCGAGGAGCGCCTGGACGGGAGCCCGGCCCGCCGCGAGGAGCTCGCGCACGCGCGCGATCCCGAGCGCCTCGACCCGGGCGCCGGTCTTCGTCGCGAGCCACGCCTCGTAGGGCGAGAAGCGCGCGACGAGGTCCGTCCACTCCTCGAGCGTGAGCGCGTCCTTGCCGGGCCCGTGCACCGGGACGACGGCGTCGCGCTGGAGCGCGGCGATCGCCGCCGCCCAGGCCGGGTTCACGCCACCCGAGAGCGGGAGCGCGCGCCCGGGCTCGACGCGCGCGAGGGGGAAGGCGGCCACCTCGGCGCCGGCCGCGGCGAGCTCCCTCGCCGCGAGCGCGGCGTACTCGGGCTCGGTCCGGTTCAGGGCGAGGGCGGAGCGCGGCTCCATGGCGGCGAGGCCGCAGCGGACGAAGAAGTCGTCCACCTTCGCGCGCACGGCCCGGACGGCCGCGTGCGCGGCCGCGGTGCGGTCGCCGAGCGCCATCACCTCCGCGCTCGCCTCGCCGCGCCGCCAGAACTCGGCGAAGGCCTCCGCCTCCGCGAAGAACGCGTCCGCGCGCGCCCGGTCCACCCCGAGCTTGCCGCTCCGGTCCGCGAGGCCGCCCATCGTGGTCACGATGTCGAGGAGGGTCTGGCGGGTCCCGGGATCCGGCGCGGACTCCGGCGGCACGACGCCGTCGCCGTTGAAGAGCGTGTGCTCGAACACCTTCGTGGTGTCCGCCACGTCCGCCGCGCGGATCGCGGTCGCCTCCGGGCGGCCGACGTGCGCGAGCAGGCGCCGGGCGGCCCCGAGCGCCGCCTTGCCCTCGGGCGTGTCGTCGCGGAGGGCGTCGAGCGCCAGCGCGTCGGCTCCGAAGAGGACGAGCCCCACGTCGCGCAGCCGCGCCGCGCAGAACCGGATGGCGGCGAGGATCTCGGGCGCCCGGACGCGCCCGTCGCGATCGAGGTCGAGGAGGTCGAGGGTCCGCGGGTCCAGCTCGAGGCCGCGGGTGGGGCAGGAGAGGGCGATCCAGAGCTTCTGGTCGAGCTCCTCGAGCGCGAGGAGGTCGGCGCCGCTCTCCAGCGCGAGCTGATCGAGGCCTCCGGCGCGGTGGAACTTGAGGCGATGCCGGCGCTCGACGCGGGAGGCGGCGTCGGGGCGATCGGCCGGGGCCTGGGGGAGCTCGGGGACGGAGGTCGCGAGGCGCATGGCCCGCGACCTTACCGCGCCCGCGGGCGGGGGGCCATGGGGCGGCCGAGGGAGCGGGGGCCGGCCGGTGGCCGCTCAGCGAACTTTTACGTGCGCCGCGTTGGCGCAGGCAGATTATGCGCCCCGGTGTCGAAGGGTCGGGAGGAACGACCCGCACACCTGACGGTCCGCAGCGCGCGCGAAGGCGGGCACCTCCTCCGACTCATCGGGCAGGAGGAGAAACATGTGGACACGTAAGCTGCACGCCGCGAGCCTCGCGGCGGTCATCGTGGTCGCGTATGGCCCCGGGTCCGCGCTGGCTGGACAGCACGAGGGCGCCGCCAAGGCGGGGACGGGCTCGGAGAAGCAAGCCATCCTGAAGACGGGGGACTCCATCCAGTGGTCCGCCGGACCGGCGGCGCTCCCGCCCGGTGCGCAGGCGGCGGTGCTGGAGGGCGATCCGGGCAAGGAGGGGATGTTCACGATGCGTCTCAAGGTGCCGGCCGGCTACAAGATCGCGCCGCACACGCACCCCAAGGTCGAGCGCGTGACGGTGATGAGCGGCGAGTTCTCGCTCGGCATGGGCGCCGACTTCGACGAGAGCAAGCTCGAGAAGCTGCCGGAGGGGAGCTTCTTCGTGCTCGAGCCCGGGATGCAGCACTTCGCGAAGGCCTCGAAGGACACGGTGCTCCAGCTCAACGCCCAGGGCCCCTGGGGCATCAAGTACGTCCGCGCGTCCGACGACCCGCGCAACGCGCCGCAGGCGAGGAAGGGTCCGCCGGCAGAGGCCGGCGCGCGCGGGAAGAAGTGACCCGGGCGCTCGGCCACCGTTCGGCCGTCCGGCTCGTGCGAGCGCGGGCCGCCACGACCTTGGCCGAGCTCCCCATCGAGGAGCCGGGCGCGGCCTCGCCGCGCGCGCGGGTCGTCGCCCGGCCCCGCTCCTCCGCGCCGAGGAGCGAGTGGATCGCTCGCGCGGTCGCGCGATGCCCACGTCGGGTCGCCCCGCAGGGCCGCCCCCGGGAGCGAAACCGATTCTCCGCCGGCGCGTCAGTCCTCTGCGAGCCGAGGCGGGTCCCGCGCCCGAGCACGCGCGTCGCGGCGCGAAGGCGCGGCACCTCGGCGCCGGAGGGCTCGCCGATGAAGCCGCAGCTCGTCTCGAAACACCCTGTCTTCCCGATCGCGCTCCTCGCGTGCGCGGCGTCGCTGACCGCCGGCGTGACCGGCCGCGCCGCGGACGAAGGGGTCACGCCGGCCGCGCGCGAGGCGCTCGGCGGCCTCTACGTTCAGCGGAACCTCGTCTCGGACGGCGCCGTCTCCTCCGAGCACCTCGACGCGAACCTGGTGAACGCCTGGGGCATCACGCACCGGGGCGCGAGCCCGTGGTGGGTGTCCGACAACGGCGCCGGGGTCTCGACGCTCTACGACGGCGAAGGGATCGCACAGTTCGGCGCTCCGCCGCTCGTGGTGAGCATCGCTGGCGCGGGCGGCCACGCCGGCAGTCCCACCGGCGTGGTCGGCAACACGGGCGGGAGCTTCGAGGTCTCGAGCGGCGGCGCCCACGAACCGGCGTTCTTCATCTTCGCGAGCGAGGACGGGACCCTCAGCGCCTGGAACCCGAAGGTGCCTCCGCCCGTCGCGCCGGCCATCCGCTCCACGACTACCGTGGTCGTGGTGGACGACTCGCTCGCGGGCGCCGTGTACAAGGGCCTGACCCTCGCCGCGACGTCGAGCGGAGACGAGCGGCTCTACGCCACCGACTTCCACGGCGGGGCGGTGCGGGTGTTCGACGGCGCGTTCAAGCCCGTCGCCACGACGGGCGGCTTCCGGGACCCGACCATCCCGGCGGGGTACGCGCCGTTCGGCATCCGGGCGATCGGCGGCACGATCTACGTCACGTACGCGCTGCAGGACGCGGACCGGCACGACGACGTGCCCGGCCAGCACCACGGGTACGTGAACGCCTTCACGCCCGACGGGGAGCTCATCGGTCGCGTCGCGTCGCGAGGCAAGCTCGACTCGCCGTGGGGCATCGCCCTCGCCCCCGCCTCCGGGTTCGGCCGGTTCGGCGGGAAGCTGCTCGTCGGGAACTTCGGCGACGGCCACATCATCGGCTACTCGCTCGCGGGCGACGCCTCCGAAGGCGGCGGCGCGTACCTCACCGGCAAGGGGGGCCGGATCACCATCGAAGGGCTGTGGGGCCTCGACTTCGGCAACGACGGCGCGGCCGGGCCGGCGAGAACGCTCTTCTTCGCCGCCGGGCCCGACGACGAGTCCGCGGGCCTGTTCGGCCGCATCGACTTCGTCCGGGGCGGCCGGTAGCGAGCCGGGCTCCTCGCGCACTCCTCCCGAGGCGACCGGGGTCAGCGCCCGAGGAGCCCCTTCACCGCGGCGTAGTCCTGCTCGTGCACCGCGCCGACGCGGACGCAGCGGATCCAGCCGGCGCCGTCGACGAGCGCGTGGATCGGGATCATCGCGTCCCGCTCCACCCCGAGCGAGTCGAGCAGCGGCCCGAGATCTCCCTCGGAGCGGAGCCAGGAAAGTCGCCCGGGCAGCCCCTTCGCGCGCCACGCGACGAGCTCCTGCCCACGGTCGGCGGCGTCGATGCTGACGAGCTCGAGGCGGACGTCCACGCCGTCACGCGCGAAGCCGTCCCGCCAGCGGCGGAGCAGCTCCAGCTCGTCGACGCACGGGGTGCACCAGGTGGCCCAGAGGTTCACCCAGGTCCAGGCCTTACCCCGCGCGCCGGCAGCGCCGCCGGGATCGCTCGCGCCGGGCAGCGGTCGCTGCGGGGGCGCAGCGTAGCGGCGGGCGCCCTCGCCGCCGGCGGGATAGCTCCGCTCGCAGAACGCGCTCTGCGCCGCCGCGGCCGTGGTGGCCTGCTTCCGCACGCCGGCGAAGCGCTCCGGGAGGGCCGCCTCCCCGGCGCCGGGCCCCTCCTGGCAGGCGAGCGCGAGCGCGACGGAGAGGAGCGCGGCCCCCGTCCACGCGAACCGCTCAGATCGCACAGTCGATCCAGGCGACGAAGGCGCTGCGGTTGATGTCGGCGTGGCTGCACGCCCCGGCGCGCGAGCGGTCCCAGCCGCAGAACTCGGTCGGGAGCTGCGCGAACTCCTCGCCCAGCCACAGGAGGCCCACCTGCTTCCTGAGGTCCTCGTCGTGGAACCTCGCGTCGAGGTGGTCCAGCACCGCCTTCGCGCGGTCGCGGCTCAGCGCCTCGTTGTACTGCTCGTCGCCGTCGGGGCTGGCGCGCGAGACCACGAAGAAGAAGCTGGCGCCGCGCTGATCGCTCCAGGCCTTCTCCACGAGGGCGCGCGCCGCCGGATCCAGCTCCGCCTTCGTGGGATCGAACTGGACGATGTGCGCCCGGTGCGCCAGCGGCCGGAAGAGCGCGTTGAAGTCGCTGCCGGACAGCGCGGCGACCTTCCTGGCCTGGAGGGGCTGGCAGCCGCGGCCGCCACCGCCGCCGTCGAGCAGCCCGCACGCGCCCGCGACGCGGCGGACGATCGCCTTCAGCTCCGGCGTGCAGTAGGCGTCGTTCGACACGCTCGCCGTCGCGACCTCGCGCGCGGCGCCCTGCGTGGCGTCGAGCCGGGCCTGGGCGGCGCGGGCCCAGGTGACGACGAGCGCCGCCGGGATCGCGAGCGCCGCGGCGAGCAGGATCCAGCGCCTCGAGGTGTCGTTCATCGCTCGGTCTCCACGTGCGAGGGCTTCGGGGTCTCTGCCGGCGACTCTGCGTCAGACGGGGACGGGGTCGGCTCCGGAGCCGGTCCGGGGCGCGCCTCGTCCTGCACGGCCTCCGCCGGGCTCGGCGGGGGCGGGGGAGCCTCCGCACCGGGCGCCGCCGGGGGCGCCTCCACCGCGCGAGGAGCGGCGGGGGTCCGGAGCTGGGGCTCCACCTCCGGCGGCGCCGCGGCCGCGCTCGCCTGCAGGTCCGCGCGCGGCGGTGGGGGCGGAGGCCGCGGCGGCTCGGCGGCGCGCCTGCGCGCGCGCTCCTGCGCGGCCTCGGGCGAGAGCATGCGGGAGAGCGTGTACTCGAGGCCGAGGTCGGTGTCCTCGTCGCACATCCGCGCGTCGCCCACGAACAGCTGAGGCGTGAGCACCGGGATCGCGTTGGCGACCGCCCAGCGCAGGCTCTTCGTGAGCTTGCTCCTCACGAGCGCGCCGCCGAGGCAGCCGGCGACCGCGGGGAACTCGCGCTCGATCTCGGCCCGCAGCCCGGCCTCGTCGCGGGCGCCGAGCGCGCGGAGCTCCGTCTGGCGGGCGAAGGCCCACCGGAGCACGGCCCCCGCGGCGGCGGCGTTCTTCGGCCCCTGGCCGACGCCGGCCGCGCAGAGGACCGCCTCGCTGACCGCGCAGGCGCCGGGGTGGATCGCCTCCGTCACCATCCAGTTGCACCGGGAGTCGAGCGGGAACAGCACGCCCTTCAGGTCGAGGCGCTCGCCGAGCGAGCTCGCCGCGAGCCTCGCGTCGAACGCCTTGCAGGACGCGCACAGCGGATCGAGCACCTCGACCGAGGGGGTCCCGCCCGCGCTGGCGGTGAGCGGGATCATCACGCCCGCGTTGTCCTCGGCGTGGACGAGCGCGCCGCACCCCTGCGTCGAGGTGCGGGGATCCGGCCTCGGCACGGACGCGACGTAGGCCAGCGTCACCGCGGCGACGAGCGCCGTCCCTTCCAGCAGGGCCGCCGCGAACCGCGCCTCGCCCGGCGCGGCGCGCACGGCCCGGTACGCCAGGAGCGCGCCGGCGAAGCACAGCGCGCTCGCGGCGTAGATGCCGATGCAGACCTTGCAGACGGCCTCCAGCAAGAAGATCGAGACCGCGCCGAACAGTACGGACATCGCCACCGGCAGGGCGGCCGCCGCGAGCAGCACCTTCGCGTCGCCCGCGGAGGCCTGGCGCCGCCACAGCAGGAGCGCGGCCCGATAGGCGAGGAACGCGAAGACCGCCAGCGCCCAGAGGCTCACCGGGATCCCGCCCCACAGGCTCTCGCGGAAGAGCGAGCTGTAGGGGCTCATCATCACGGTCCTGCAGCCGCTCGCCGCGACGTCCTTCGCGGCTCCGGGCAGGAAGGAGCAGTGGATGGCGTGCACCTGCCGATCGAGGTGCTGCATGAAGTCGCTCGTGCTGAGCGCGGCGAACACCGCGCCGAGGAGCGCCCCCGCGAGCGCGACGGCGACGGCCGCGCGCGGGAAGGCGGCGCGCCGCCCCGGAGGTGGGCGACCGGCGCGCGGCTCCTCGCGCCCGGGTGGCTCGCCGTGCAGGTGCTCCGTGAACGCCGGGTCGTGCGTGGTCATCACGGTGACAAAGCAAGCGATCGTTGGAACGTCAAGGACCCGGGCTGCGGCGCTCTGCTCCGATGGCGCACAGCGGGAGCGGCACCGAGCGTGCACGGCCCGCCCCTCCGCGATGTGTGCCGAGGAACACATCGAGTCCGGGCGCGCCGAGGCCCTAGAGTTCCGGAGTGCTTCGGCGAGGTGGAGTGGCCGGCTCGACGCCGGGATCGTGGAGGTCCCTGCTCGGTTCACCCGTGGTCCTCGTGCTGCTCTGCGGCTGCCTCGCCGAGCCGCCGCCTCCTCCGGGCGCGCCCCCGCCGCAGCCGCAGCCGGTGGAGCCCAGCCCACCGCTCGCGGCTGCCGACACGCCGCCCGCGTGCGATTCCCCGCTCCCGGTCCTCGAGGCGGGTCGCGAGGTGGGGCGCGTCTGCGCGGAGGACGCGCGGCGCGAGGGCCTCACGGTGGTGGATCTGTCCGACGGCTGGGTGCCGCTCGTGTTCCGGGATCCCGAGAACCTGGTGCAGCTGCCCCAGCCGTACCGCGCGACCTACGCCGCCCTGGCGAACGAGGAGTTCCCGTCCGGACCCGACGGGGAGCGCGCGCGCCGCGACGCGTTCCTCGAGCTCTACGGGATCTTCCCGAGCTTCCAGGTGCTCTCGGCGCGGCTCCTCGACGAGGAGCGTCACCTGTGTCACGCGGCGGTGGACGCGACGCCGCTCCACGCGCTCGCGACGTCTCCGCGGCCGTCCTCGCAGGACGGCGCTCCCTCCGCCGCGGTGAGGAGCGCGCTCGCCGCGCTCGAGGAGCGGCTCCAGTGCGAGCGGCTCCTGCCCGGCGCGCAGCGGACGCCGCGCTGGCGGCTGCAGGAGGCGCTCGAGGCCTACCAGCGCAAGCACGCCATCGTCTCGCGCGGCACGCTCGATCCCGAGACCCGCCGGGCGCTCGCGGAGGACAGCCGGGAGCTGGACTTCCGCGCGCTCCTGCGGTCCCTGCGCGCGCGCGTGGTCGACGCCTCCGGCCTCATCGAGGACGGCAGCGCGGCGGCGGCGCGCGGCACCGTCCTGGGCCGGCGCATCGACGGGGACGCGTTCCACGCCACCGATCGGTACGAGGCGCTGGAGGACGGGGCGCCGGACCTCGTGTCTCCCGCGACGGAGGCGGCTGCGCAGGCGCTGGGGTGGACCGATCCCGGCGCGGCCGCCGCGTTCTTCCGCGTGCGAGGCGTCGGCGCCACCCGCCAGCTCGCGGTGGCCCTGCGGCTCCCGCCGGTCCCCGCGTACCACGCCGAGCACATGGAGCTCCGGGCGGAGATCGACCGCGGGGACGTCTGGTACGAGCTCCCGACGTGGCGCGGGCGGATCTCGCACCGGCCCACGCTCACGCTCTACGCGCGCACCAGCGACGGAGAGGAGCTCGCGCTCGTGCGCTGGCCGACCACCATCGGCGGATGGAAGAAGGAGGTGGGGCCGCGTGGACGGGTGGGCCTCCGGTACAAGAACTCCGACGTCGGCAAGCGGCTGTGGCGGTTCGTCGTCGCGTCGCCGGCGTGGCTGCCGCCGCCGCAGACGCCGGCCCGCGCGCTCGTGCACCGGGCGTACGGCACGAAGCGCTGGCTGCCCGAGACGGACCTCCTCGGGCCCGGCTACGCGTCGGCCTACGGGCTCGTGATGCTCCCGCACCTCCGGCCGGTGGAGTCCGAGGGCGCCACGCTCTGGTACGACAACGGCATCCGCACCCACGGCTCGGTGAGCTACCAGTCGATCCTGGGCAGCGAGAGCCACGGCTGTCACCGGCTGTTCAACCACTCCGCGGTGCAGCTCGCGTCCTTCCTGCTGCAGCACCGCGACCACGTCCGCCACGGCCTCGTCGCCCAGCCCTTCGTGCACGAGTTCACCTGGCGCGGCATGAAGCTCAGGCAGCCCATCCCGCACCGCGGCTACCGCTACGAGCTGACGCCTCCCGTCGAGGTGGAGGTGCTCGAGGGGACGGTGCGCGGCAAGATCCGGCGGGTGCCGCAGCGCCTCGTCAGCCTGACGCGGCCGAGGCCGAAGGCGCAGGTGCCGCCGGGGCCCGCCGCGCCCGTGGACCCCGTGGACCCCGTCGAGCCGCCGGCGTCCACGTTCCATTGAGGCCGAGGGCCGCTCGGGGACCGCGAGCCGACCATGCGCGCGGGGGGCGGAGCGGCTCGCGCTGCGCCCCCGCCCCGTCGCCGCCGCTCGTCAGGGTCGGTTCACGCGGATGCGCCGCGGCAGGAGCACGCGCTCCACGCCGCACGCCGCCGCGTGCCGCTCGAGGCAGGCGAGGAGCGCGGGCCGATCGAGGTCGCCGCCTGCCTCCGCCCAGACCGCGCGGATCCGGAGCGCGCCCTTCTCGACGGCGCCGTCGAGGCGCCCGACGAGCGCGTCGCCGCGGAGGAGCGGGCACACGTACCAGCCGAAGCGGCGCAGGTGGGCCGGCCGGTAGACCTCCCAGCTGTAGTCGAAGCCGAACGCGGCGCGGACGAGCGCGCGATCCCAGATGAGCGGGTCGAGCGGACCGAGCAGCCTGAGCCTGCCGTCGGGGCTCGGGTGCCTTCGCCCCGCGAAGCCGCGCGGCGCGAGGTAGGTGCGCGTCGAGCCGACCACCTGGACCTCCTCGACGGCGCCCTCGGCGAGGAGCGCCTCGTGGATCCCTGCCCGGCGGGCAGGATCCAGCATCGACCACGTCGCGCCCCCGGCGCGCGAGAGGAGCCCGGCGGCCTCGACGCGCTCGAGGAGCGCCCAGCGGCGGAAGGCCTCGACCCGCTCCTCGGTGGGTCGCCCCGGCGGGTGGACGCGGGTGCGGGCCGCAGCCGGCAGCGCGCGGTCGGGCACGTCGTAGAGCTTGCCGCGCGGACCACGCCCGCTGACGACGACCTCGCAGCGCGTCTGCAGCACCTCGAGCGCCATCTTCGCGGCGCGCGGCGTGCCCCGCCAGCCGCTCCAGTCGAGCGGCTCGACGCGGCCGTGGTCGGCGAGGTCGTCCGCGGCGATCGGCCCGCGCTCCCGGACCTCGTCGAGCACCTTCTGGACCACGCCCGCGGGCAGGCGGCGCAGCCGCTCGGCGTGCGACCACCACGGCGCCTCGATGGCGAGCTCCGCCCGATACCAGGAGAACGACGCCGCCGGCAGCAGGCAGCGCTCCTTCGCGAAGTGCTCGAAGGCGTGGCCGGGGAGGAGGTGCCGGTAGACGTCGCCCCTGGCGATCCCGTCCACGCGGGCGAGGGCCACGAGGTCGGCGTTCGTGCCCAGCGGATCGAGCGGATCGAGCTGGATGCAGCGGAGCCGGGCGAGGAGCGCGCGAACCCCCGCCGGACCCGGCGGCAGCTCGGGCGCGGCGAGGGCGTGGTGGCCGACGAGGAACGCACGCGCCTCGGCCGGCGTGAGCGCCGTCGCCTTGGATCGCGGGCGAGCGCGCCGGAGCGCGGGGGCGGGCATGCCGCTCGTCTTATCGCCTGGGCTTGCGGGCGGCCAGCCCGGCGACGGCCCCGCGCGTCGCAGCCTCCTGTCCTCCCTGGGCGGGCGCCGCGCGAAGCCGGTCCTCGCGCCGCGCGCCACGGGCGATCGCCCGCTCCCGCTCGCGCTCGCGGGTCCTCACGGCCGTCCGAGCCTGGAGCGAGCCGAGGAGTCGCTCCGTGCTCGCGGCGATCTCGCTCACCGCCCGCTCGAACGCCGGGGCATCTGCCGCCGAGGGCTCGCGGAGTCCGCTCACCTTGCGCACGTACTGCAGCGCCGCGGCGCGAATCTCCTCAGCCGTCGTGGGCGGCTCGAAGTGGTAGAGGACGCGGATGTTGCGGCACATGGGTCCCTCCCAGGCTCGCCCTTTCGTAATCCCGGGCCGGGGAGGGTTCACGTCTTCCGTGAGCGGCGACTGGACCGCGCTAAGGCATGCAGATCGGGGGCGCCGTGCAGAGCGCCTGGGCGGTCGCGAGCATGCAGATGTCCGGACCTTGCCCGGGACAGACGGGCGCCGAGAAGTCGCCCTGGAGCGAGCTCCCGTCCTCGAAGGTGAGGGAGACGTGTCCGGTGACGGCCGAGCCGGTGATCTGGTCGAGCCGGAGCGTGCCGCCCTGCACCGACGGGCTGGGGGTGCCCGCGCAGGTCGGGGCCGCGCCCGTCGCGAGGGACTCGGCGAAGGTGACCGTGAGCCGTCCGGTGCCGTCCGGGACGGCCGTCGTGGCGCTCCCGTAGACCGTGTACGTCCCCGCCGCGAGCGTGGGCTCCGCGCCCGACGGATCGAGCTTCGCGAAGAGGAGGGTGACGTTCTGTGCGCCCGCGTGGAGCCTGCACTGGCTCGTCGCGTAGTCGCCGCAGGCGTCGGCGTAGGACGCGAAGTCGAGGGCGAGCGCCCGGACGCCGACCTGGCCGAGCACCGGCACCGTGCACGGTGTGGTGCCGGTCCCGGCCGGGATCGCCCTCACCTCGCGGGGCGTGAAGGAGCGCCCGCCGACGGTGCCCGAGAGGCCGCCGCCGCCACCACCGTCGCTGGAGCTGCCGCCGCACGCCAGCAAGAACGCCGAGACGAGGAAGAGCCTCCGCATGGATTCACCTCTCGTGCACGAGCACGTCACGCCGGGATCCGGCGCACCGCTGCAATGTACGGGCTGCCGCGGCAGCCGGCAGGGCTCACGGGAGGTGTACGGGCAGCCGGCGGTGCCGGCGGGCACTCACGGGAGGCGGAGGCATTCGGCCACGGAGGGCGACGGAGGCGTCTCCGGGCTGACCCGCGCGGAGCCGCCCCCCTCGATGGAGACGACGTACACCCCTCCACTGGCGCTCCCGTTCGAGATCTGGACGGCATCGGCGGGGTTCCCGGCGCCGCCGTAGTCGATGGAGCCAGTGACGGGCGTGGCGGCGGAGCCGTCCGGCGAGCGTGGCTGGAGGACGAACGTGAGCACGCCCGACATGTGCCCGTCTCCGCCCGAGTTGGCGTCGGTGACCTGCGGGCCGTCCACGCGGGCACCGCCGAGGTCCTCGAACGCCGAGTAGAGGATCGTGGTCGTGTTGTGCGTGAAGCCGCTCTGGGACACGCGGAGGTTGCCGGCGACGGTCCCGACGTAGGTCTCGGCCCGCTGGTACTGCGTCATCCCCGGACCGCCGAAGCCGATGATGCGGATCTCGGAGCTGCGGATGCCGAGGTTCGCGATCTGGAACGCGCAGGCGGCGTCCCGCGCCGTCGCCGTGCCGAGGCGCGCCAGCGCGGCGCCGAAGGCGGCGTAGGTCCCGGCGAGCGCGGCGTCGCCGGCGAGCACGAGCCGGCCGCCGTCCCGGATGACGGTGAGCTGGAGGGTGCGCCGCTCGTCGGTGCGCCAGGCGCCGCGCCGGCTGAGGAGCGAGGTGGTGCGCTCGTCCGGGAGCGTGTACTCCCGCTCGACCCGCAGCGTCGCGCGCCCCTCGCTCCCGGTCTCCGCCCACGTCCCCTGGAGCGTGCTCGCCGAGGTGCCGGCCGAGATCGGCATCTGCATCGAGGTGAACGCGAACGGGGTCGAGCCGTCGCTCGAGGAGGTGCCCACGAGGAGGACGCGGACCTCCGCCCCGTCGGCGGCGATCCAGGTGTCCCCGGCGACGCGCGCGGTGACGTCGAGCTTCTGCGCGACCTCCGCGTAGGGGCCGCAGGCGCCGAGGGCGAGAGCGACCAGGGCCGCCGCAGGGGCGGGACCGCGACGGCGCGCGCGCGCGCTCACCGCGCGACTCCCAGGCCGAGGAGGAAGCCCGTGCTGAAAGTGAATCCGTGCGCCAGGTCGTCCGCCCGCAACGGATCGTACAGGTCGTACGCGAGCGCGCAGTAGGCGCCCACCGTGATGGGCTGCGAGAAGCCGTGGTCGCCCCGTCTCCACCGCAGGATCGCCCCTCCGCCCACGCCGAGCGGCAGGGCCGAGAAGTCGCGATAGCCCGGCTTGCCCGGGAGGTACACCAGCGTCCCGTGCAGCCCGGGGCCCGCCTCCGCCTCCAGATCGGCGCGCACCGACCAGCGCCACTGCCAGCCGACGAGGAAATCCCCTCCCGACCGGCGGCGGTAATAGTCACCGGTCGCGTACACGCGCCCGTCCTGGCGCGCCTGGAGCGGGAGGAGCGCGAACAGGTGGACGAAGGGACCGTTGACGCCGAGCGACCCGAGGTAGCCGACGCTCCCCGAGAGGAAGGTGTACTGGCTGCCTTCCTCGCTGAAGAAGGTCGTCGCGTGGGGCCCGGCGGCGAGCGCGTGGCGGGATCCGTCGTGAGCGCCGAGGGGATCGTCGGCCTCGCGGCCGGCGCCCGGCGCTGCCTCCGCGGCGGGAGCGGCGCCAGGGGCGGCGGCGCCGAGCGCTCCGGCCAGCGCGAGGGCGAGCGTGCCGCGCGCGCCGCCCCTCACCGCGGCGCCTCCGCATACGCCCGTCGGGCGGCGGAGAGCGCGTTCGCATCCACCGCCTCGAAGCGCGACATCCGGATGCCGGCGAGCGCCTCGGCCCCAGCGGCGTCCGACGGGAGCGCCTGGAGCGCGGCGCGGAGCTTCGCCCACTGCGCCGGCGGCATGCGCCGGTCCACCGTCGCGACGATCCCCACCGGGAGCGACGGCGAGCGCGCGACCACCTCCAGCTCCGACGCGAGCGGGAGGTTCGGGAGCGCCGCCGCCTGGGCGCCGTCGAGGAGGACGGCGACCGGCTCACCCGCCGCCGCGCGCCGCAGCGCCGACAGCACCGCGGTCGACTGGACGATCCGCACGCTCGCCGGCAGCCGGCCCCACGCGCCGAGCGCAGGCCCGCGGACGAACCCGGGCGAGAACCCGGCGGAGGACAGGATCGTGTAGCCCTCGAGCGCCGCGGCCGTCGCGCCGCGTCCCTTCTTGAGGACGAGGCTCCAGCGCTCGAGCCCCGCGCTCCCCTGCGGCACCGGCTGGAGCTCTGCCCGAAGCGCGAGCGCCTTCTCGTGCTTCAGGAAGAACGGCAGGGAGACGACGGCGGTGGCGGCGTCCGGTGCGCGAAGGCGGGCGAGGCCGGCGTCCTCCAGCGGCTCGTAGGTCGCGCCGAGCGCGCCGGCCGGGAGCCCCGCCGTCGCCGCCGCGGCCGCGGCGAAGGCGTCCATCGCGCCCTGCGCCTCCAGCGTCGTGCCAGGCGACCCCGGCGCGCAGAAGACGATCTTCGACGGCGCCGCCGCCGCCGCGACCGCGGTCGCGCATGCGATCGAGGCCGCGAGCGCCGCCGCCCGTACGTACCGGTGACGTCCGAGGCTCACCCCGTGAACCTAGCGCACCTGCCCGGGGCGAGCCGGGGCCCAAGAGTATCCTCGGTCGTTCCGTCCGGGTCCGCTATGGATGCGAGATGCGCCGCGCCCTCCGGCTGACCAGGCGTTCACTGTACGTGGCGGCGAGCCGATGAGCCCACGGCTGCTCCGCGTGTTCACCCGGATCGTGGCGCTGCGCGCGCCGATCCTCGCCGCGTACGCGCTCCTCGCCGCGGTGGCCGTGGCGCTCGCGGTCGGCATCCGCTCCGACGCGGGCATCTCCGGGCTCATCGTCCCCTCGGATCCCGACTACGTCGCGACCCGCCAGTTCGAGGCGATCTTCCCCGAGCGCCCGATCGTGCTCCTCCTCCTCGAGGCGGACGATCCCTGGCGCCCCGAGGTGCTCGCGGAGACCCTGGCGCTCGAGGACGCGCTCCGCGCGATCCCCGGGGTGACGCCGGTCTCCGCGCTCGACGTCTACCGCCGCGCCCACCCGGGCTTCGCTCCGACCCCGGCCGGGGCCGCGGCGTTCCGCGCGTTCGCGACGGGGACCTCGTTCTTCCGCCGTCAGGGGCTCGTCGGCGACGGGTTCCAGGGCCTGGCGGTGGCGCTCGACGCGGCCGACCCGGCGCGGCGCGACGCGCTCCTCGCCGCGGTGGACGCCGCCGTCGATCGCGCGCCGCGCGACGCGGCCGTGCGGGGCGTCCGCCGGGTCGGCGCGCCGTGGGTGGAGGCGTGGATCGAGCAGGCCTCGCGCGAGGCGTCGCTCCGGTGGTTCCCGGTGTTCGGCCTGTTCGTCGTCGCCCTCGTGCTGTTCCTCTACCGCTCGTGGCGGACGCTCGTCGCCGTCGTCGTGGCCCTCGGGACCGCCGTGGCCCTCGCGGTCGCGGCGGGGAGGCTCCTCGGCTTCACGTTCACGGTGGTCTCGGCGCTCGTCCCGCTCACGGTGATGGTGACCACCCTCGCGAACCTGGTCTACGTCCAGTCGCGGTTCGTCGATCAGCCCGAGGACGTGGACGTCGACGCGCACCAGCTCTTCGCCCTCGCGAACAAGTTCCTGCCCGTCACCGCCTCCACCCTCGCGGCGGTGCTGGGCTTCGCCGCGCTCGCCGTCTCGAGGATCCGTCCCATCCGCGAGATGGGCCTGTGGACCGCCACCGGCCTGGCCCTCTCGTGGGTGACGGTGTTCACGCTCTTCCCCGCGCTGCAGAAGGCGCTCCGGACGCCCACCGGCCGCGCCGTCCCGGTCCGCAGCCGCCTCTACGATCGGCTCGCGGGGGCCCTCCCGTTCTTCACCTGGCGGCTGCGCTGGGTGCTCGTGCCGGGAGCGCTCGCGCTCGCGGCGATCGGGCTCGTGGCGATCACCGGCGTCCCGGGGCGGCTCGCGCCGATGCGGGTGGGCGTGGACTCCCTCGACTACGTGGACGCCTCGCTCCCCATCCACCGGGACATCGTCTACTACCGCGACCACGTCGGCGGGCTGAACGTCGCGCGGGTCTGGGTGCGCACCCGCGGCGCGGTGACCGATCCCGAGGTGCTGCACGCCCTCGACCGCTTCGCCTCGGCGGCCGAGCGCGAGCGGGACGTCACGTCCGTCGTCGGCCCCACCACCTTCCTGCGGATGCGCCGCTACCTCGCGTCCGGGGACGATACGCTCCCCGCGGACCCCCAGGCGTTCGCGGCGCTCGCCGGGGACGTCGAGCAGCTCCTGCTCGCGGAGCCGGAGCTCCGCGCGTTCATCGACGCCGGCTCGCTCTCGAACGCCCAGCTCACGGTGGTGTTCCGCGGCACGGAGGAGCGCGACTTCCGCGCGCTCGAGGCCGCGCTCGCCGCCGACTGGACGCGGGCGGCCGGCGGGACGCCGGCCCTCGAGGGCGCGTCGATGCGCGTCGTGGGCGAGTCCTTGCTGCAGGCGAAGGTGGGGGCGAGCCTCGTGCCCACGCTCGCGGAGAGCTTCGCGATCACGGCCGCGCTCATCTTCGTGGTGTTCCTGTTCGTGTTCCGCAGCGCCGCGGCGCGGCTCATGGCGATGATCCCCTCGGTCTTCGCGATCCTCGTCACGTTCCTGGGGATGCGCCTCACGGGCACGCCGCTCAACGTGGCGACCATCCTCATCGCGACCACGGTGCTCGGGACGACGGAGAACGACCAGATCCACTTCTTCCACCACCTGCACGAGGGCGAAGGGGAGGGTGGGCTCGACGGCGCGCTCCGCCACGCGCTGCGGGTGTCGGGGCGGCCCATCGCGTTCGCGACGCTCATCAACGCGGCCGGCTTCCTGGGCCTCTCGTTCTCGAGCTTCCCGCCCATCCGGCAGTTCGGGGTGGTGACCGCGGCGGCGTTCCTGCTCGCGATGCTCGCGGACTTCAGCGCGCTCCCCGCCGCGCTCTGGCTCGCGCGGCGCGAGCGCCCTCGGACCGGGTCCGCTCAGCCCGCCACGGCGCTCCCGCGCGCCACGCGCAGGTAGAGCGCCTCCAGCCGGCGCACCGAGTCCTCGAACCGGAAGCCTGCGGCGAGCGCGAGGCACCGCGCGCGCGCCTCGCGCAGGCGCTCCGGCGCGTCGAGGAGCAGGTCGAGCCGGCGCGCGAGGTCGGACGGGTCGCCCGGCTCGAACAGGAACTCCTCCGAGACGGCGAACTGGCGGGCGGCGCTGTGCGGGGCTCGCGCGACGAGGGCAGGCGTCCCGCACGCGAGCGCCTCGAGGACCGCCATCCCCTCGAGCTCCACCTCCGACGCGTGGACGAGCAGGTCGGCGGTGACGAGGAGCCGGCGGAGCTCGTCCTCGCTCACGAACCCGACCTCGGCTGGGACGGGCAGCGTCGCCGCCCGGCGCCGGAGCGCCTCCTCCTCCGGGCCCCGGCCGGTGACGACGAGCTGGATGCGGTCCGCGTGACGAGAGCGCCGCACGCCCTCGACGGTGACGTCGAGCCGCTTCTCCCGCGCGAGCCGGCCCGAGGCGACGACGAGGAGCTTCCCGCGGTGGCGCTCGTGGCGCTCCATGGGCGTGGGCCCGAAGCCGGGCGGGATGCCGTTCGAGATCACCTCGGCGGGCGCGCGGAGCCCGTGGACGCGCAGCTCCTCGAGCGCGAAGGGGCTCGGGCACACCACCGCCGCCGAGCGGTCGAAGAGCCGGGAGAGGAAGAGCCGGTACGTCCAGTCGACGAGCCGCGCGGAGCGCAGGCCGACGTTGTAGAGGAGGTTCTCGGGCTGCACGTGGAAGGCGGAGACGAGCGGAGCGCCGACTGCGTTCGCGATCCCCGCGGCGCGGAGCCCGAGCCAGAAGGGGAACTGCACGTGGACCACGTCCACGCGCCGGAACAGCGCCTCGAGCGTCCGGCGGCGGGGGACCGCGAAGACGAAGCCGTTCTCCCGCATCAACCGGCCGACGAGCGGCAGGTAGAAGGCGGGGAGCGCCAGCGTGCCGTCGCCCTGGGCGCCCGCCGCGACGACGGTCACGTCGTGCCGCTCGCGGAGCGCCTCCACGAACCGCAACGCCGAGCGGACGCCGCCCGCGATGGCGGAATCGAAGGTGTCCGCCACGAAGGCGATGCGAAGGCGGCGGTAGGGCTGCATCCGACCGAGAGTAATCGCGAGTCCCGACCGCTGCGAGGCGCCCCGACCGGGGCCGAACGAGAGTCGAGAGTCGAGAATTGGTGACCGGGCCGACCGAGAGTAAGGGGGAAAGGGGAAAGGAGCGGCCGACCGAGAGTAGTCGAGCTTCGATCGCGCAGACTCGCGGGAGAACGCCACCTGAAGAGGTGTCCGCCGGGTCGCGCGTATCGTACGTACAGTGAATGGACGTGCGTCACGCGGAGCCGCCGGTCGACCTCAGCGCGAGCGAGGTCGTGCTCGAGCAGCGCCGGCGGGCCGGCGCACGAGAACAATCTGCCTGGAGCGGGTGCCTGGCCGGGTCAGGCAGGCGCTGCGCACCGGACTGCGTGCTCGATCCGAAGCTGATACGTCCCCGCAGGGAAGATGATGGTCGCGTCGCCCGCTCGTCGCGCTCGCCACGCGCTGCGATAGGCGCGCAGGAAATCGCCGAGGCGCGCGAGCGCCTCGATGCGCTTCCACCTGTCGCGTGCAGCTACCCGCGGATTGAGCTCGCGCCTGGGCTCGCCGGGAGCAGGGCGCGCGAACGGCGACTGCGCACGGACGCGCTTGCGCCCGAGAAAGCCGCGTGCACCTTCGCACTGTCGCGCGTCCTCGAGCTCTCGCAGCGCCACCGCGACGAGGGCCTGGAACTCCTCGGCCGACGCGAAGCCTGGGGGAGTGGTGAGGCGCAGCTCGGCCGATGCTGGCATGCCGCCGCTGGGGCTGAAGAAGACCTTCGGGCGGGGAGCGATGAGCTTCGCCGATCCGAGCTGCTCGGGAGCGGTCCAGAGCCCCGGCCACTCGCGACCGGTGGGAACGAGCCCCGCGGTGACGGGATTCGCGAGGACGTAGGCGGCCTTGCGCACGACGTCGCTCGGCGCGACGGGGGTGACTGCGCTGTACGAGTTCTCGGAGGACCAGAAGCCCTCCCATCTCCCGAGCGACGCGTTGACGGCGCGGGCGACGAGTGAGTCGAGATACTGCATGAAGGCGGGGAGCCGCGCTTCGGGGTCGGTGACGAGGAGGTGGTAGTGGTTCGAAAGCACGCAGAAGGCGTGGACCTCGACGCGGTGGATGCGCGCGGCGGCTGCGAGGACGTAGAGGAAGATCGCGTTCGTGACGTCGGATGGCCGCAGGAAGAAGCGCCGTTCCGAGCAACGACGAGTCACGAGGTAGGTGACTCCTGGCAAGATCTGGCGTGGAGCGGTCACGTGGGGACGCGAAGGCAGGAGGCGTGCCGCCACGGGAGCCGAGGCCCGAAGCTCCTTTACGTACACGGTCGAACGAGGCGAGGTTCGCGGTTCGGCCCTCAGGACCGCGGTTCAGTTCTCTCGGTCCGGCAGGTGGGCGTGCTGGTTCGGCCCTCAGGACCGCGGTTCAGTTCTCTCGGTCCGGCAGGTGCTCCGATGTGGGACGCGAGCGCCGTCTGGCCGGAACCTTTAGGCAGTACGCCGAGATGGCCGGCCTGCGGCTTGACGCCACCCCGTCCAGTTGAAGATCATGCCGCGCCGCTCGTCCAGTGTGCTCGAGCGCCAGGTTGTGCGTGGCGGCGCCCGCTCACGTTCGCAGCCTCTGTTACTTCTGCCCCGAATGTCTGGACGCCGATGACGACGCGACTCTTGCCCGTGCTCTGGGCGCTGCTCCTCCTCCTGCCGGCCGCCCGCGCCGTGGCCGACACGGAGGAAGAGCTCACCGTGCTCAGCTACCACGAGGTCGCCGAGCCCGGCCAGGCGCTGGTGCCGCAGTACGCCGTCACGCCCACGGACTTCGTGAGGCAGATGGATTGGCTGCGGAACCACGGGTACCACTTCGTGAGCGTGGCCGACGTGCTGGCCGGCCGCGAAGGCAAGAAGCCGCTCCCGGACAAGGCGGTGCTCATCACCTTCGACGACGGCTATCAGTCCGTCTACGACCACGCCTGGCCCGTCCTCAAGATGTTCCACATCCCCGCCGTCATCAACGTCGTGGGGAGCTGGCTCGAGGAGAAGGGCACGGTGGACTTCGACGGGAAGCGGCTCCCCCGCGAGCAGCTGCTCTCCTGGCGCGAGCTGCGGGAGCTGTCCCAGAGCGGGCTCGTCGAGATCGGCAGCCACAGCTTCGACCTGCACCGCGGCATCCTCGGCAACCCGCAGGGCAACATGCAGCCGGCGACCACGACCCGACGCTACCTGCCGGAGGCGAAGCGTTACGAGGACGAGACCTCCTACCGCAAGCGCGTGCAGGCGGATCTCGAGCGCAACGACGCGCTCATCCGCCGCAACACCGGCAAGGCGCCCCGCGTGATCGCGTGGCCCTACGGCCGGTACAACAAGACGACGCGGGAGGTCGCGGAGCGGCTCGGCATGCGCATCGGCCTCACGCTGGACGACGGCGCCAACATGCACGACACGCCGCTCTGGGCGCTGCGCCGCATCCTGGTCGAGGGGGGGATGAAGCTGTGGGATCTGGAGCGCGAGATCACCATCCGCAACCAGAACCTCTCCGACAACGACCGCCCGCAGAAGATCATGCACGTGGATCTGGACTACGTGTACGACGCGGATCCCGCGCAGCAGGAGCGGAACCTCGACCGCCTGATCGACCGCATCGCCCGGATGGGCGTGAACGCGGTCTACCTGCAGGCCTTCTCCGATCCCGATGGGAACGGCTCGGCGGACGCCGTCTACTTCCCGAGCCGCAACATGCCCATGCGGGCGGATCTGTTCAACCGCGTGGCCTGGCAGATCCGCACCCGCACGCAGGTGAGGCGGCTGTATGCGTGGATGCCGGCGCTCTCCTGGGAGCTCCCGGCGAGCAACCCGGCCGCCCGCGACAGGGTCGTGACGCTGCCCGGGGAGAAGACCGGGCGCGTCGACATGGGGTACCTCCGGCTCTCGCCGTTCTCGGCGCGCGCGCGGCAGGCGATCCGGGAGATCTACGAGGACCTCGCGCGCGCGGCGCCCTTCGAGGGCCTGCTCTTCCACGACGACATCACGCTGTCCGACTACGAGGACGCGAGCCCCTTCGGCCTCAAGACGTACCAGGCGTGGGGGCTGCCCGCGTCGGTGCCGGAGATTCGCAAGAGCGACGACCTCATCGGCCGCTGGACCATCCTCAAGGTCAACGCGCTCGACGACTTCGCGATGGAGCTCGCCGACGTCGTGCGGGAGCAGCAGCCCACGCTGAAGGTCGCGAGGAACCTCTACGCGCGGGTGGTGCTGAACCCGAAGGCCGAGGTCTGGTACTCGCAGTCGCTCGACAACTCGCTCGCGCGCTACGACTTCACGGCCATCATGGCCATGCCGCTCATGGAGCGGGCGGCAGACCCGGGGACGTTCTTCCACGACCTCGTGAACGCGGTGAACGACCGCCCGGGGGCGATGAAGAAGGTCGTCTTCGAGCTCCAGTCCGTGGACTGGCGCGAGGACAACCGTCCGATCGACAGCAAGGAGCTCGCCGACCAGATCCGCAGCCTGTACGGCATGGGAGTGCAGCACGTCGGCTACTACCCCGACGGCCTCTTCAGCAATTCGCCAGCCACCGGCGTGATGAAGACGGTGCTGGACGGCAAGCCGAATGCCCCCGCGACGCGCTGAGAGGAGGGCCCGGTGACGGCTCACCCCGAGACGCTGTGGCACGGGCTCCTCGCCTTCGTCTTCTATTACCCGCTCTTGATGTCGTTCCTGTGGATGACCGGGGCGGCGCTGTTCTACTGGCGCTTCGAGCGGGCCGACACGGCGCGGGAACGGCCCCCCTCGACCCCGGGCGCTCCGCCGGTGAGCATCCTCGTCCCCTGCTACAACGAGGGCGAGAACGCGGAGGAGACGCTGAGCCACGCGCTCGCGCTCGACTACCCCGAGTTCGAGGTCATCGCCATCAACGACGGCAGCAAGGACGACACGGCCGAGGTGCTGGAGCGCATGGCGGCGCGGCACCCGCGCCTGCGCGTGGTGCACCTCGCGCAGAACCAGGGCAAGGCCATCGCCCTGCAGACGGGGAGCCTGCTCGCGAAGCACGAGATCCTGATCTGCATCGACGGCGACGCGCTGCTGGACAAGCAGGCCGCGCACTGGTTCGTCCGCCACTTCGTCGAGAGCGACTGGGTCGGCGCGGTGACCGGGAACCCCCGCATCCGCAACCGCTCGACGCTGCTCGGGCGGCTGCAGGTCGGAGAGTTCTCCTCGATGGTCGGCATCATCAAGCGCGCGCAGCGCAGCTTCGGCCGGATCTTCACGGTGAGCGGGGTCATCACGGCCTTCCGCAAGTCGGCCGTGCACCAGGTCGGCTACTGGAGCGCCGACATGCTCACGGAGGACATCGACATCACCTGGAAGCTCCAGCGCGCGGGCTGGGACGTTCGCTTCGAGCCGAACGCCCTGACCTGGATCCTCATGCCCGAGACGCTGAAGGGCCTGTGGAAGCAGCGGCTGCGCTGGGCCATGGGCGGCGCCCAGGTGCTGCTGAAGAACCTCGACGTCCTGCGTCACCCGAGCCAGAGCTTCCTGTGGCCGCTGCTGGTGGAGATGTGCGTCAGTGTGTTCTGGTGCTACTCGATGCTGCTCTTGACGGTGCTGTGGCTCGAGGGGATCGTGCTTCCCGGGGGCGCGCTGCCGGTGATACGTTCGCCCCTGAGCCCGCAGGGAAGCGGCGTCATCCTGGGCACTACCTGCCTGTTGCAGTTCGCGTTCAGCAAGTGGCTGGACAGCCGCTACGACCGCGGGCTCGGGCGTAACCTGTTCTGGATGATCTGGTATCCCTTCGCGTTCTGGATCATCAACACCGCTTCGATCGTCGTCGCTTACCCGAAGGTCCTCTTTCGCAGCCAGGGCAAGCGGGCTCGCTGGATCAGCCCGGACCGTGGCATTCGCTGATGTCGGATTGAACAAATGAGCGGTTCACTCATCATCAATGCGCGGGACCGCCTGCGCTGGCATCAGCGGCTCTGCTCCGATGCGTCCACCGTGCTCATGTGGGGAGCCTGGCTGAAGCTGTGGTACCCGGTGATGCGCTCCTTCTCCTGGGTGGCGGACATCAACGTCCTCTCCCAGCTCACGCTGATGAAGCTGGCGTCCGTGGGCGCGACCGCCGATGTCCCGCGGTACGCCATCGCGCTCGTCGGGACCTCGGGGACGCTGCTCCTGTGGAACCGGCTGCCGGCGCTGAAGGTGCGCACGCCCAACGTGCGCTCCGTGAGCGACTACGCCCGCCACTTCGAGCTGTCCGAGGACGAGATCCTGGCCGGCCGCGGCACCGCCGTGTGCGTGGTGCACCACGACGAGGGCGGCCGCATCATCCGCGTGGAGCGGCGCCAGCCCGCCGAGGCCTTCCGGCGCCACGATCCCGAGCCGCTCCAGGTCGAGCGGGCGGCCTGATCCGCGGCCGAACCTCCTGCAGGAGTGTCCCTGGCGCGCGCCGGCCCACGGCCGCGTACGCGGCGTGAGGGTCGGGATTCCTGCGAGCGCGCCGGTGCGCGCCGAGCTCCCGGGTCAGCCCGTCAGCTCGCGGTCGAACTTGCCCCGGAGGAACTCGCGGACCTGGGCGGACGGGCGACGCCGATCGAGATCGACGTTGCCCTGACCGGAGGCCTGCGGCTCGCGCATGGGCGAGACGACCAGCTCGGGCGCGGCGTCCCGACGACGATCCGCCGACGGGAAGTTCCGGACCTGCTCGCGCGCGACGCGCCACGCCTGCTGCACGGTCCAGGAGAGCGAGCGATCGAGGCGGACCGCCTCTTTCATGATCTCGCGCAGCGTCTCGTCGGGGAAGTACAGCGACTGTTTCTGTTTTTCGGTTCCGGCCATCCCTGCATTCCCTCCGCGGTGCTGTTCGCATCGTACGCGTGTCGACACGTTCGGCAACTCCGCGGCGTGCTTGCTTGATCGTAATCGTGGCTGCCCCGTCCGATCGGGGGAGTCGAGCGCCCTGCGCCTCGCGGTGCAGGCCACGAGCGAACGTCGCGCGGGCGAGCTCAGCGCCCCAGTGACAGGGCCTCGACCGCCTCGGGCCGAAAGCGGAGCCCGATGCCTGGACGTTCGGGGATGCGGGCGAGGCCGTCCGCGATCTGCAACGGCTCCTCGAGGATCGCGTCGGCCCAGTCGACGTACTCCAGGTAGTGGCACGTCGGCGTCGCCGCCAGCAGGTGCGCGCTGAGCTCCGGCAGCAGGTGGGACGACATCTCGATCCGGTGCGCCGCGGCGATCCCCGCCGCCTGGATCCAGCCCGTCACGCCGCCGATGCGAGCCGCGTCCGGCATCACGTGGTCGCAGGCACCGGCGCCGAGCGCCTCGATCATCGACTCGGGACCGTTGAAGTTCTCTCCGAGCTGTACGGGCACGGAGAGCGCCCTCGCGATCGCCGCGTTGCCGGCATAGTCGTCGTGACGGGTCGGCTCCTCCAGCCAGGCGATGCCCTCCGACTCGAGCGCGCGTCCGCGGCGGATGGCCTCCGAGACGGAGAGGGCCTGGTTGTAATCGACCGGCAACGCGATCTCGTCGGGGAGCCGCCCGCGGACCGCGCGCGTGACGGCGAGGTCCTCCTCGAGGGTCGGATGGCCGAGCCGCAGCTTCACGCTCCGGAATCCGCCCGCGAGGAGCTTCTCGGCCTCGTCCGCAGCAGCGTCCGGCGACATGAGGCCCAGCCCGCTCGAGTTGTAGGCGGGGATGGGCCTCGGCCTCGCCCCGAGCAGCGTTGCGAGCGGCGCGCCCGCGGCGACGGCGAGCGCATCCCAGATCGCGGCGTCGAGCGCCGACAGGGCCATGCGGACCACGCTCGCCACGCCCACGAGCGCGAACCGCCGGGCGAGCTTGGAGGCGATCTCGAGCGGCGCCGCAGGATCTCCCTCGACGACCGACACGGCGTCGCGCAGCACCGCGTCGATCGCCCGCGGCACGCTCCGGCGATAGCAGAACAGGTACGTGCGCCCGGTGATCCCCTCGTCGGTCTCGAGCTCGACGAGCAGCAGCGGGGCGCGGGTCACGGTCGCCGCGCTGGTGCCGAGGGGATACGTCATCGGAACCTCGACCGCGAAGGTGGTCACCCCTCTGATCGTCAGCGGCGGCAGCTCGGGGACGCTCGGCGCGGGCATGAGCGACGCTCCTCCAACGCGCGTGCATGAGCAGGCGCTGGGGCACGATCAAACGCGCGTGCCGGGTCGCTTGGGGTCACCCGAACGCACGCTCGAGCTGGGCACGTCGCGGTCGGTGGTCGGCGTGGAGGATCCGCCGGTGCACGTGGAGTCGCGAGGCATCCGCCGGGGAGGGCGTAAGAGATGCGGCCCGGCGGAGGGGAGCCGCCGGACCGCTTGATCTGCCTCACCAGGGGGAACGTCGCGCACGCAGTCGGTCGCAGGCGGCTGTCGTACATCCTCAGGTTACTGCGGCCTCGTGACGCAAGACATCCCGTGGCTCCGGGAGCCCCAAATGTGCGGCGAACCCCGCGCGATCCGGTGACCTTCTGTCGAACGCTGCGTTCGCGCCGCTCTCATGTGCGGCGTCTTGCCGCGTGGCTTGCGGTGGTGCGCGTTTGGGGCGTGTGGGCGTAATGTCCCCGAAGCATGGGACCCCCCGCGCACCCTCACGAGGCGGCATTCCAGGCCGTGACCGCCGCGTTCGCCTCCCTCGGGCGCGTATGCCTCGCACTCGACGTCGAGTACCGGATGCGGCACATCTCCCCGCTGCTGGACGATCTGCTCGGAGCGGGCGCGGCCGAGCACTACCGCGGCCGCCCCATCGTCGAGCTGCTCGGGTGCGAGCTCTTCGGCGTGGACGGGCCGTTCCGCGCGGCGCTCGCGGCGAGCGAGCGCCGCGAGGGCTGGCGCGCGTGGCTCCCCGATGGCGCGGGTGGGCGCCGGCCGACGTCGGTCACCGTGGCGCCGCTGCGCAACCTGGGCGGCGCGTGCGATCGCGAGGCCGTGTACCTCATCGTCCTCCGCCCGGCGGATCCCGAGGTCGGCGAGCCCTGCGGCCCGGCGCGCTCCACGAGCCTCGTCGTGGGGTCGCCCGCGATGGAGCGGGTTCAACGCCTCGTGGAGAGCCTCGACCACTCCGACGTGTCCGTGCTCATCGGCGGGGAGAGCGGCGTGGGCAAGGGCGTCGTCGCCCAGGAGATCCACGCGCGCTCGCGCCGGCGCGAGCGGCCGTTCGTGGCGGTCAACTGCGCGGCGCTGCCCGACGCGCTCCTCGAGTCGGAGCTGTTCGGGCACGTGCGCGGCGCGTTCACGGGAGCGCTGAGGGACCGGACCGGGCGCTTCGAGCTGGCGGACGGCGGCACGCTGTTCCTCGACGAGGTCGGCGATCTGCCCCTGCACGTGCAGGCGAAGCTGCTGCGCGTGATCCAGGAGAGGTCGTTCGAGCGCGTCGGCGACAGCCGCACGATCACCGTGAACGTCCGGATCATCGCGGCGACGCACCGCGACCTGCGGCGCGAGGTCGAGGCGCGTCGCTTCCGTGAAGACCTGCTCTACCGGCTGCGCGTCTTCCCGATCGAGATCCCCTCGCTGCGCCAGCGCCGGGAGGACGTGGCGCCGCTCGCGCGTCACCTGCTCGCGCGCTCCGCGGCGCGCACCGGTCGAGAGCTGAGGCTGTCTCCCGAGGCGCTGCGCCAGCTCGAGGGATATCGCTGGCCGGGCAACGTCCGGGAGCTGGAGAACGCGCTCGAGTATGCGGCGACGGTCGCGACGGGGCAGACGATCCAGCCGGAGGACCTCCCATCGGAGGTGCTCGCCGTCGCGGAGCCTGCCCGGAGCGCGCACGACGCGACCGTCGAGCGGGAAGGGGTGCGCGGTTCGTCGAGGCGGCGGGATCCTCCCGCGCGCGAGGAGCTGCTCGCGGCGCTCCAGGAGAACCGCTGGCACATCGCCGACACCTCGCGGGCGCTCTCCGTCTCCCGCTCCACGCTGTGGCGGTGGATGCGCGAGCGCCGCGTCACGCGCGCGTCCTAGAACGGCGCGTCGCGACGGAATGTCGCGACATGCCTGGGATCCACGGGCCCGCGGCCTCTGATCGCTCGAAAGAACGCCATGCGTCGGGGTGGCGCACCCCTTGCTCATGTGACGGGGCAGGGCGACGCGACCGCGATGCGGCACGGGCGGAGCCGGGCGCTCACCGCGCTCGACTCCGCATCGAGGGGGGACGTGTGCGCGTTCGCCAGCGCCTGCGCTCGGTGCGCGGCGCGATCGATCACGAACGCAGTTGGGAGGATCACATGACCAGACGGACCCTCGCCGTCCTCGTCGTCTCCGCCGCCGCGCTGGCCTGCGGCGGCGCGACCGACGACGGACTCGGTGCAACGACACAGGCAGCGCAGAGCCCGGGCGGCGGCACGCCGACCTTCAAGATCCTGGCGAGCAACGATCTCGGGATGCACTGCGCGTGTCCCAGCTTCGGCACGTTCATGCTGCTGCCGCCCTACAACACGCTCCGGGCGCAGGTGTTCCAGACGGGCAGCCTCGACCCGGTGCTCCTCGGAGCGAGCAGCCAGTACAAGGTCACCTACGACGTCCTCGAGAACACCGACGCCGCGATGAAGGCGGACCCGTACTTCGCCAACTGGATCCAGAACTCCCCGAAGATCTTCCCCGGCTTCCAGCCGGTGCGGGCGGACGGCCGCATCCAGGGGCTCGGCGGCGCGACCTTCAGCGGCGACATGGACGTCAAGACGACGCCGGCGACGACCTACTTCGAGAAGGCCGGCATCCCGGCCTATCCAGTCGTGACGGGCACCGCCACGGACATCATGACGGATCCTCTGGGCGGCCCGAACCGGACGCCGTACCTCACCGGCCGCATCCGGGTCGTCGAGACGGCGACCGGCCAGGTGATGGCGAGCGACGACGTGACGGTGCCGGTGGCGTTCGGCGGCTGCTGCAACTGCCACCTGAAGCTCGCGGGAGCGTACGGGAAGCCGGCCACGCCCGCGGGCTCGTTCGAGACGATGGGCATGCTGCACGCGCGTGACGCCCGGATCGACTTCTCGAAGCTGGACCCGGATGGCGACGGCGTGGGCGGCCCCATCCGCTGCTCGGTGTGCCACTGGGATCCGGCCATGGGCGAGAGCCAGGCGCCGGGCTTCGCGGCGACGTATCCGAACTACCAGATCCTCCCGGGCGCGACGTTCACGAGCGCGGACGTGCGGACGTCGCAGTACTCGTTCTCGGACGTGCTGCACCGGTTCCACGCGCAGAGCTCCGCGGTGCTCACGTCGTACGACGCGAACATCGCGAAGAACTGCTACGACTGCCACCCCGGCAACAACGTGAACTGCTACCGGGACACGCACACCACGAAGACCAACGCGAGCGGCCAGCCGATCTGGTGCACCGACTGCCACGGCGACCTGAACCAGCGCATCGCGCAGAACCAGATGGCGAACCCGTGGTCCGACCAGACGCTGCCCACCTGCGCGCAGTGCCACGGCACCAAGTACGGCGAGCTGTCCCCGTCGCACGCGAACTGGCTCAAGATCGGCGTCTTCGGCAAGTACCTCAACTCGAGCGGCCACAAGTTCGACAAGGTGCTCTGCTCGTCGTGCCACGGCTCGCCGCACGGGCTCAACCCGTCGACGCTCGCCAAGGACAACGTGCAGAACGTCGCGCTGCAGAACGACTCGCGCGCCATCGGTGTCTGCAACGTCTGCCACACCGGCAAGTCGGCGTCGTGGGGGGTGCCGCCGCACTAGGTCGCGCGGCGTGAGGACGGCCGCGGGAGGCATGCTCTCCCGCGGCCCGTCCCGCCGCACAGCTCGCGTCGAGGCCGACCGCGGGCCGTAGCTGCGGCCACCCCGCCGCAGCGAGACCTCTCGCAGCGGCTTCTCGTGCGCGGGTGCAGCCCCCGCCACGAGCGGCGTGACCGACTTCGTCGCGACAAGACGTCGCAACGTCGCCGTCGCGGCGCCTTCGCGCTGCGCGTATCCGGGCAGGAACACGCCGCTTCGGTGGTGGCATGTCCCGTGCTCTAGCGACGCGGCAACGCGACGCACACGAGGCGCGGTCCGGAGCCCGGCGGCACCCGCTGTCAGCCGAACCACGCCGACGAGGTCCTCGGCCGGCAAGCGCGCGAGGACAGAGGTGCTGCTCGCCGACGTCGCCGGCCTCCGGGGCGCCGGCCTCACCATCGAGAGGGACGACAGATGAAGAGAGCGCTTTACGCATTCCTCGCCATCTCCGCGATGCTGGCGGCGTGCGGAACCGAGCAGGAGCTGGCCGCGCAGAGCCAGGCCGAGACGGCGGCGAGCTCGTACACGATCACGATCGTGTCGCAGAACCCCTCGAGCGGGGTCGCGATCACCGTCAGCCGGGCCGACCTCTACGGCAGGGCGAGCGGGACGACCGAGTTCACCCGTACCTACACGACGGGCACGGCCCTGTCGCTCACCGCGCCCTCGAGCGCCTCCGGGGCTCCGTTCCAGAAGTGGCAGAAGAACGGCGTCGACCTCACGTCCAGCACGACCGCCAGCATCACCGTGAGCGCGCAGGATCGCTACACGGCGATGTACGGCTCGAGCTCGGGCGGGAGCTCCCCCACCTTCAAGATCCTGGCGAGCAACGATCTCGGGATGCACTGTGCGTGTCCGAGCTTCAGCACGTTCATGCTGCTGCCGCCGTACAACACGCTCCGGGCACAGGTGTTCCAGACCGGCGCGGGCGAGCCGTCGCTCCTCGGGGCGAGCACCCAGTACAAGGTCACCTACGACGTCCTCGAGAACACCGACGCCGCGATGAAGGCGGACCCGTACTTCGCGAACTGGATCCAGAACTCCCCGAAGATCTTCCCCGGCTTCCAGCCGGTGCGGGCGGACGGCCGCATCCAGGGGCTCGGCGGCGCGACGCTGAGCGGCGACATGGAGGTCAAGACGACGCCGGCCACGACCTACTTCGAGAAGGCGGGCATCCCCGCCTATCCGGTGGTGACGGGCACCGCCACGGACATCATGACGGACCCGCTCGGCGGCCCGCAGCGCACGCCGTATCTCACCGGTCGGATCCAGGTCGTCGAGAAGGCGACCGGCAAGGTGATGGCGAGCGACGACGTGACGGTGCCGGTGGCGTTCGGCGGTTGCTGCAACTGCCACGTGAAGCTCGCGGGCGCGTACGGGAAGCCCACGACGCCCGCGGGCTCGTTCGAGACGATGGGCATGCTGCACGCCCGTGACGCCCGGATCGACTTCTCGAAGCTCGATCCGGACGGCGACGGCGTGGGCGGCCCCATCCGCTGCTCGGTGTGCCACTGGGATCCGGCGATGGGCGAGAGCAAGGCGCCGGGCTTCGCGACGACGTATCCGAGCTACAAGATCCTCCCGGGCGCGACGTTCACGAGCGCGGACGTGCGGACGTCGCAGTACTCGTTCTCGGACGTGCTGCACCGGTTCCACGCGCAGAGCTCCGCGGTGCTCACGTCGTACGACGCGAACATCGCGAAGAACTGCTACGACTGCCACCCCGGCAACAACGTGAACTGCTACCGGGACACGCACACCACGAAGACCAACGCGAGCGGCCAGCAGATCTGGTGCACCGACTGCCATGGGGATCTGAACCAGCGGATCGCCCAGAACCAGATGGCGAACCCGTGGTCGGCGCAGACCCTGCCCACCTGCGCGCAGTGCCACGGCTCCTCCTACGGGGAGAAGTCGCCCGGCCAGAGCGGCTGGCTGAACACCGGCATCTTCGGCAAGTACCTCAACTCGGCCGGTCACCACGGCTCCAAGGTGCTCTGCTCGTCGTGCCACGGCTCGCCGCACGGGCTCAGCCCGTCCACGCTCGCCAAGGACAACGTGCAGAACATCGCCCTGCAGAACGACGCGCGGGCGATCGGCAAGTGCACGGTCTGCCATGGTGACCAGTCGAGCACCTGGCAGGTCCCGCCGCACAACTAGCGAAACAGGCCGGCCGCGGGGTGGGTACGCTCACCCCGCGGTCGCGTCCTCGAAACTCCACTCCAAGCACGGAAACGTTCTCCATGACGCGACGGATGGTGATGGTGTCGGTGATTGTGGTGTGGATCGGCGCGCTGGCCGCGGTGGTGAGGCTCGGTCCGCCGCGTCTGCGCGCCTCGGGACCGCCCCTCACGGCTGCAGCGCTCGACACCTCGAAGACCCTCGACTACCTCGCGGGCTGGGCGCGGCGCGACCGCTGGGACGCGTTCCCGGAGTCGCCCTCGTTCGCCTTCTACAACCTGTACACGACGCGTGCCCTCGGCGGCTCGGTGTCACCGGAGCTTCGCGCCCAGGTGATCGAGTACCTCCGCAGGTGCCAGGCGCCCGACGGCGGGTTCACGGCGGCACCCGGGACCGGACCGTCGCACGTCGTGCCGACGCTGTACGCGACGCGCACGCTGGGGCTCCTCGGCGCGCTCGACGCGATCGACCGGCCGCGCGCGGTGGCGTTCCTCACGTCGCTGGCGGGGAAGGACGGCGGCTTCCGTGGACGCGCTGCCGAGGCGGACGTGTCGCTCGGCGCGACGTACCACGCCCTCGCCGCTCTCGAGATACTCGGCGCCCTCGATCGCGTGGACCCGCGCCGCACGGCCACGTTCCTCTCGTCGCACCGGGCGGCGGAGGGAGGCTTCGCGCTGCGCCCGGGCATGATCGCCTCGCCGGCCGCGACCTTCATGGCGGTGCGCTCCCTGAAGCTCGTCGGCGCGCTCGATCCCGAGACGGCCGCGGGCGTGGCGCGCCACCTCTCGGGCTCCCGGTACTCGGGGAAGGTCCGCGACGGGAAGTTCACCTCGCTCCCCGAGATCGAGGAGGAAGCCCAGGTGCTGGGTGCCCTCGCCGAGGTCGGTCGCCTGGACGTCGTGGACCGTGCCGAGGTGGAGCGGTTCGTGGCGAGCCTGTACGTGGCCGAGAACGGCGGGTTCGGGCCGCAGCCCGGCCTCGGCACGACTCCCCCGAGCACGTTCCACGCGATCGCGTGCCTCGTCGCCCTCGGCCGGCTGCCCGCGCCGGCGGGAGGCTAGGGCTCCCCTTCACGAGCAGCAGGTCGTCCGCGCGAAGTGGGCGGCGGCGAGCCCATCGAAGCAGGCGTCGAGCCGGTGGCGGCGGTCTCGCCCGAAGGTCGCTCGACCGGCCCGGCCTCGGTTTGCGGACGGGCGCCGCTCCCGGCCGGCGGCGCGATGAGCTCTCGCCCGCCTCGCCTCTCGCCGTCGCCCGTCGGACGAGCGACGAAGCCTCCGCGTCACGGCCAGCCCGGGCTCGACGTTCGACGTCCCGGTGCTCACGCTAGAGGCGCCATGCCATCCACACTGCCCAGCCAGATGAAGGCCGCCGCCGTCGATCACTTCGGCGGACCCGAGGTCCTGCACACCGAGACGTTGCCCGTCCCGCAGCCCGGCGAGCACGAGATCCTCCTCCGGGTCGACGTGGCCGGAGTCGGCGTCTGGGACCGTGGGTCCGGCAAGGCGGTTTCGACGACGGCTCGACACGTTTCCCCTACGTGATGGGGAACGACGGAGCCGGAGTCGTGGTGGCAGTGGGCCCGAAGGTCAGCCGCGTACGCGTGGGACAGCGAGCCTATGGCTATCAGATGGAGGGCGGCTTCTACGCCGAGTACGCCAAGCTCGAGGAGGGGCGGGCGGCCCCGATCCCGAGCGGCCTGGACGCGAGGGAGGCCGGCGCGCTGGGCGCGGACGGGATCACCGCGCTGCGCGGGCTCGACGACGAGCTGCGGCTGCGCAGCGGACAGTCGCTCATGATCATCGGCGCGAGCGGCGGGGTGGGCCACATCGCCGTGCAGCTGGCCAAGCGGATGGGGGCGCGCGTGCTCGCCGTCGCCTCGCGAGCGGATGGTTTGAAGCTGGTCGAGAAGCTCGGCCCGGACGTCGCGATCGACGGGCGAAGAAAGGACGTGGCGAAGGCGGCTCGCGCGTTCGCGCCCGAGGGGCTGGACGCAGCTCTCGTGCTGGCGGGCGGGGACGACGTGAACGCGGCGCTCGCGACGATCAAGAAGGGGGGACGGGTCGCCCATCCCAACGGCGTGGAGCCCATCCCGGAGGTCCCGAAGGGCGTCGAGCTGCTCGCGTACGACGGCACACCCAGCGCAGAGGCGTTCGACCGGCTCAACCGGCTGATCGGGGACGCCCCGTTCCACGTCGAGCTCGGGAAGCTCTACGAGCTCGAGGAGGCCGCCCAGGCTCAACGGGACGTCGAGAAGCACCACCTGGGAAAGCTCGCGCTGCGTATCCACTGAGGCGGAGACCCGTCGAGCTGGATGGCTGCTGCGGTGCACGACCCCACCAACCGGGCTCCGCGCTGGGGCGGCCGCCCGGCCGGAACTCTCACCGCCGCCGGCTCGCCAGGGGCTCGATCACCGCGCCGCCACCCACCGCGCTCCGCACTTCGGGCAGACGTACGTCGCCATGTTGCCGATGGACTGCTCGACGACGCCTTCGGCGCCGCACTTCGGACACTTGTTCGTCGGCTGAGTCGGGGCAGGGACGTGGACGGGCATGGCGGAAGAGTCTACCCCGCCTGCGCGCCGTCGCCGACGCGCCGTCGAGTCACGGTTCCGGTTCGCTTGGCGGTGCCGCCGGGCGGTGGTCATGTTGTGCGCGGCCCGCCCGCCTCGCGCAGGCGTGCGCGGTCGGACGCACCCGGAGAGCGGAGGTGGGCCGTGGCGAGGACGATGCGAGCAGTCGAGATCACCAGGCCCGGATCGGGCTTCACGCTCGTGGAGCGCCCCGTGCCCGAGCCAGCGGCGGGACAGGTCCGCATCGCGGTCGAGGCGTGCGGCATCTGCCACTCCGACGCGTTCGTGGCGGAGGGCTCCTATCCCGGCCTCGTATACCCGCGCGTCCCCGGTCACGAGGTGGTCGGCCGCGTCGACGCCGTCGGAGCAGGCGTGGTCGTCTGGCGCCCGGGGCAGCGTGTCGGAGTGGGCTGGCACGGAGGGCACTGCGGGGCGTGCGAGGCGTGCCGCTCGGGCGACTTCATCCAGTGCGAGCGTGGGCTCGTCTGCGGCTTCAGCTACGACGGCGGGTACGCCGAGCAGATGGTCGCCCCGCAGGAGGCGCTCGCCGCCATCCCCGACGCGCTCGACTCGGTCGCCGCCGCTCCGCTGCTCTGTGCGGGCGTCACTACGTTCAACTCGCTGCGAAACAGCGGCGCCCGGGCGGGCGACCTCGTGGCGGTGCAGGGCATCGGGGGGCTGGGGCACCTCGGCCTGCAGTACGCCCGCAAGCTCGGGTTCCGGACGGTCGCGCTCTCGCGCGGCGCAGACAAGCGCGCGCTCGCGCTCGAGCTCGGCGCGCACGAGTACGTCGATCAGGAGGTCGGGGACGCGGCGGCCGCGCTCAAGAAGCTGGGCGGCGCGCGCGTGATCCTCGCCACGGCGCCGAACTCTCAGCTCATGTCGAGCCTCTTCGACGGCCTGGGACGCGACGGTACGCTGCTGGTGGTCGGCGCGAGCGCCGATCCGATCCAGGTCTCGCCGTTCCAGCTCATCGGCGCCCGGCGGCGGGTGCAGGGCTGGCCGAGCGGTACGGCCAAGGAGGAGACCCTGGCCTTCAGCGCGCTCAACGCGGTGGCCTCGCGGAACGAGACGTTCCCGCTCACGGCGGTGAACGAGGCGTTCGAGCGGATGATGTCGAACCGCGCGCGCTTCCGGGTCGTGCTGAAGGTCCGGCAGTAGCCTCGGCAGCGCCGTACGCGCGGCCGGGGGGATGGCAGCAGCGGAGCGGCGCACGGCCTGCGCCTCGAGCGCCAGCGCCGACGCACGCGCTGAAGCCGGGAGCCCGGCGGCCGATCTGCACGTCTGCCCAGCCCGACTCCGGACTCGGCGTGGAGTTGCCATTCAGCCCACTTGTGTCACGCCCCGCCGGTGATGAGTCTGCGCCACCCCTAGACACCACGCCTCGCCTACCAGGAGGCGTCATGGACCGGCTCGCGCAGAAGAACAGGGAAAAGGTCATCGACCTGCTGATGGAGCGCCTGAGTTTCGAGCGCGCCGGAGTGAAGCTCTACGACAAGGTCCTGGAGCGGATGCGCGAGTCGAGCGGCGCGCGGAGCGGGCGTCACGGCGACGGCGACTACACCACCTACGGTCTGAGCGGCTATCGCGCCGGCGACGTGGACCGCGGCGTGCACGAGGACCTCGACCGGGAGCAGGGCGGGATCGCGCACCCCGACCGCGAGCGCGAGCGAGAGGAGCGCGTCGTCGCCGAGATGCTGCCACTGGTGGAGAAGATCCGCGCCCAGGAGAAGGAGCACGAGGAGTGGTTGAAGAGCAGCATCCGGCGGCTCGGCGGCGACGACAAGCGGATGACGGAGATGGCAAACGTGACGGCGCGTGAAGCGGCCGGCATCGAGAAGGTTGTCATGAAGGATCCGCAGCTCCCGCACCTGTTCCACGCGCTCCTCGCGGCGGAGCACGTGGACACGGCCGGGTGGGACCTCCTCCTCGTGCTCGCCGGCGAGGCAGGCGACGGCGCCGCCGAGGAGGAGTTCAGGAAGCGCCTGCAGGAGGAGGAGCGACACCTCGCCTTCCTGCGCGAGGCGCTGCGCACGTTCTCGGCCCACGAGGTGCTGGGCGAGGAGCTGCATTCGCCCACGCCACCGGTCTGATCCCGGCGCGGGCGGTCGGGCCCGGCGCGAGGTCGCATTCGAGGTAGAGATGAGGGCCATGACGGTGCTCATCGTTCGCCTCGGCAGTCCACGCGCCGCCGGAGAGGGCCTCCGGATCGGTACGGTGCGCCGCCCGCCGCGCGGCGTGCCCGCGGCCCGCTTCGCCCCGGACGACTGGTACGACGTCTGGTACCCGAACCTCGCGCCGAGCACCGAGACGATGAAGCTCGGCAAGGCGGCGCGGACCGAGCGGGAGTGGGCGCTGTTCGCGAGGAGGTTTCGCGCCGAGATGGCCGAGCCCGCCGCGAGCCGCACGCTCGACCTGCTCGCTGCGCTCTCGCGCACGGCGAGCTTCTCGGTAGGGTGCTACTGCGAGGACGAAGCGCGCTGCCACCGGTCGGTGCTGCGCGCGCTGCTCGGGGAACGCGGCGCGAAGATGGGGTGACGAGCGCTGCCGGCAGCGCGTTCTGCGCGGGGCGCCAGGACGCGGCCGGTGCGGGTCTCGCGTTCGGCCGAGCCGGCGGTGTCGAGCGTTGACCGGAGCCGGGGCACGCCTCAGAACAAGAGCGCGATGCCGCCCGGTGCTGGCACGAGATCCACGCCGCGGCGCCGGCGCGGACCCGATCTGCGATGAAAGAACCAGGGGATCGCGAACCCGACCGCGCTTCCGACGGCCGCGCCCGCGGCGACGTCGGTGAGCCAGTGCGCGTCGCCGGCCATCCTGAGGTATCCCACGCCGGACGCCAGCGTCAGCCCGACTCCCCAGGCCCATGGCGCCCACGATCGGCCCCGGATGGTCGCGACCGTCGCGGTCGACGTCGCGAGCGAGAACGCGAACGAGGTGTGGCCGGAGTAGAAGCTGCGGTCGCGCGATCCCGGCATGAACGTGGAGCCGCCGGCGGGGCGAGGCCGTGCGAAGCCGTCCTTCGCGGCGTTGACGAGATCCGACGCGATCGCGACGGACTCCCCGACGACGAGCAGGTCCTCGAAGAACGTCCGGCGCGTCCCGTCCTGCGCCGCGCCGAGCGCGGAGAGCGTGAGCGCACCCGCCGACAGAACGCCGGAGTCGATCACGTCCGAGAGGTGCCGGGCGCGAAGCTCCGCGCGCGCGCCGGTGAGCCGGAGCGCGTCGCGTGCTGCCTCGTCGAGGCCATTCACGGCGCAGAATCGGCACTGGCTCGGCGAGAGCCGGGGGAGGGCGAGGCCCGCGGCGAGGGCCCCCGCGAGGAAGGTCACCGAGACGTCGAGGCGTGGGTGGACGACGAGGTCGTCGGCGGAGGGAGCGGCGGGCCAGGCGATGAAGGCCCATGCGGCCAGCGCGACGGTCAGCGGACGCTTCATCACCGGAACTTTGGGCTCACAATGAATGAGCGCCACGGGAGAGCGGGGCTGACGCACCCGGGAGCGGCTCCTCCCGGTGCCGTGGGCCGGGCGCGCGGAGCCGCGGGCTCGGGTTCGACCGCGGCGACGGAGCTCGGCCGAGGCAGGAGCATTCGGGCGCCCGGACGTCCCATCGACGCTCGCGGACCTTTCGCACCCGAGCTCGTGGACGCCCATTCGCAGCGCGTGCAGTCGATGGCCCCTCCCGCGCGAAGGGGCGAGCGAACCCCGGTGCGGAGAACGCGGCGATGCGTCCCCGGCGCCCGTCCGGAGACGCATCGCCGTTCGAGGTTCAGTGCACGGAACGCGGCGGAGGGAGATACGCGTACGGGCGCGCGTCGAGCCAATGCCAGGCATTGCCGCTCTTCCTGGCGAGCATCACGACGTGCAGCTTCATCGTCCTGGTCGAGCCATCCGGCATCCTGAAGTTCTGGAGCTCGTGATCGAGGTCCATGAACGCGAGGTCGTCCCCCATGCGCCGCACGGAGGAGATCGCGAACCGCGAAGTCGTGCCTGCGAGGATCGTCTCGCAATCGTGACGGTACGCGGCCGCGACGCCGGAGCGACCGTTCCCGACCTCTCCGGTGGGGGTGATGAGCGTGCCGTCCTCGGTCCAGAACGCCGCCACCGCCTCCACGTCGAACCGGTTGAACGCCTCGTTGAACTTCCGACACGCAGCTTCGAGCGATGGATCCGCCTTGTAGGGCTGCGTCCCGACTTCCTGCGTCGTTTCCATGAGCACACCTCCGTACGACCTAGGTCGTGGCGGTTGCGGCGGAAATGCTCGAGCGCAAATGCCAGGCGGGGGCGCCGGATCGGGTGAAAGGATCCCGCGAGGTCGGTTGGCCGTGACGTCGGCGCGAGGGCGGCGGTGCGACCAGCAGGCGCCGGTCGCCTCCTGATATGGATACACGATGCCACTGAAGCCGAGTGCTCAGAGGGTCCAGGACGCGCTGCGGGGCGCCGGCTTCGCGAACACCGTGATCGAGCTGCCCGACTCCGCTCGGACCGCAGCAGAAGCGGCGGCTGCGGTCGGTTGCGACGTGGGGCAGATCGTGAAGTCCCTGCTCTTCGAGGCGAAGCCGAGCGGACGCGCGGTGCTGGTCGCGGCGAGCGGGAGCCACCGCGTCGACGAGCAGGCGGTGTCGGCGGTGATCGGCGAGCGCATCGCACGCGCCTCGGCCGACTTCGTTCGCGAGCGCACCGGGTTCGCCATCGGCGGCGTGCCCCCCATCGGACATGCGCAACCGCTCCTGGCCGTGGTGGACGAGGCGCTGCTCGCGTACGAGCGCATCTGGGCGGCGGCCGGCCACCCCCACGCCGTGTTCGAGCTGACGCCCGCCGAGCTCGTGCGGATGACGGGCGGGAGGGTCGCGCGGCTCGCGGCGGCGGAGCCATAGCGCTTCGAGGAACGCGTAGGCCGCGCGAGCTCTCCGTACGAAGAGCGCGCCACCGGGCGGTCCCTCGACTAGGCTGCAGGCGCCATGTCATCCAGCCTGGCTGCCGTCGTGCTCGGCCTCGCCTCCGCCGCATCATGGGGAGCGGGGGACTTCACCGGGGGGATCGCCTCGAAGCGAGCGCCGGTCGTCGGCGTCCTCGTGCTCGGCCAGGCCGCTGGCGTGACGCTCATCTTCGCGGCGGCGCTGCTCCTTCACGAGAGCGTCCCCGCGCCCGCCACCCTCGCCTGGAGCGTCGCAGCGGGTGCTGCGGGAGCGGTCGGCCTCGCCGCGCTCTACCGCGCGCTCGCGGTGGGGCGCATGGCGGTGGTGGCGCCCGTCTCGGCGGTCCTCTCGGCGAGCATCCCGGTGGTGTGGGGCGCGCTCGCCGAAGGGATGCCGTCGGGCTCGAAGCTCGCCGGCTTCGTGCTCGCGCTCGCTGGCATCTGGCTCATCGCGCGCGCGGGGCCGCCCGGCGGCGGGACGGAGGGACTCGGGCTCGCCCTCGTCGCCGGCTGCGGCTTCGGCGCGTACCTGGTGCTGATGGACCGCGGTGCGCAGGGGGGAACGTTCTGGCCGCTCGCGGCGGCGCGCGGGACGTCGTTCGCCCTCGCGGTGGTCGTCGCCGGGGCCCGCCGGCGTCCGTGGGCGCCTCCGAGGCACGCCGTGCCGCTCGTTCTCCTCTCGGGGGTGCTCGACGCCGGCGGCAACGCCTTCTTCCTCCTGGCGACGCAGGCCGGCCGCCTCGACGTCGCGGCCGTCCTGGCGTCGATGTACCCGGCGAGCACGGTGGCGCTCGCGGCCGGGCTCCTTCGGGAACGCATCACCCGGCCGCAGTCGGCGGGCATCGTCGCGGTCCTGGGAGCGATCGCCCTGATCGCGGGGTGACGCCCGAGCGCGCGGCGTCGGAGGGAGGCTGGCTAGAACCGCGGAGCCCCGTAGCTCCGCTCGAACAGCGCACGGATCGCCGCGCGACCGTCGTCGGAGAGGTCTCGCGTGCCGGTGCCCGCGAACCTCTCGCGCCTGATGGCGGGAGGCTCCTCGGCGACCCAGTCCCGCTCGTTCCACCGGAACCAGCGCTTCTGCTCCTGGTCGAAGAGGTGGACCGGCTTTCCCCAGTGCCGCGCAAGCTCCACGGCCCAGCCCGTCGCGCCGTGCGCCGGCTCGTCGGCGGCGACGGCGCCGACGGCGAACACCTCGCCGGCCGTGCTCACCTGGTGCCAGATCGCCTGGAGCACGCGCCGCTGCTCCCCCGGCTCGGGGAGCGCACGGTGCAGGTGCGCCTTCAGGTAGGCGGCGCTGACCTCGCCCACCTTGAGCTCGTCCTCGCTCAGCTCGACGAGCCCGCGCGTCCGCGCGAGGTCGTGACGGCCGCCGAACGTGAAGTTCACCTCCCGGACGCCCCATCGTTCGGCGCAGGCGCCGAACTCCTCCTCGGCGCCCGCGGAGCCGCTCGCCAGCAGCGTGAACGACTCCGGGGAGAGCTCGTCCGGCGCCGAAGCCTCGTCGTCTCTCGGCGGCCGCAGCCGGCCGCCCTCGAGCACGAGGGGGACCTCGATCCCGGGGAACCGCTCGAAGTCCTTCGCCAGCGTCAGCCGGGCATGCCGTCCGTGCGGCTCGAGGGAGATGGCGACGTCGACGAGCGCGGCGCACTCGTCCGACAGCGGGGCGATGCGCCGGGCGCCGGCGAGCTCGCGGGCTCGCGCCGTCATCCAGATCTCGGCGCCGACGCGGGCCGCGCTCGCCTTGAACCCGCCGACCGTGGCGGCGCACGCGGGCTGTTCCCAGGCGAAGCCGTCGACGAGGATGGCGCGGGGACCGTGCTGGAGGTGCGCCTGGAACGCGGCCAGCGCCTCCTCGAGCCCCCGCACGCCGAAGGCGCGCTCCACCGACGACCAGATGAGCCGCCGGTGGGCGATGGCCTCGCGCACGCCCCCGCGGTCGGCCAGCCCGACACCCTCGGCGAGCTCGTCGAAGAGCGCGTCGTAGCGCGCGGAGACGTGCTCCACGGATTGGCCGACCGCGACGTGGAGGACCGGCTTCTCGCGCAGCAGGGCGTCCAGCCCGAGCTGCACGAGGCAAGCAGACTTCCCGACGCCCGCAGGCGCCACGATCACGCCCAGGTGACCCTTCCCGAGCCCGCCGCGGATGGAGCGGTCGAGTATCCGCAGCGGGCTCTGGAGGATCGCTTCCTGCCGGATCATGGGCGCCGGACGGGATCTACTTCTTGCCGCCCTCCGCGGCCTTCTTGCCGGCCGCCTTGGACATGAGCTCCTCGGCCATCGCCGTCGGGACCGGCAGGTACCGGGAGAACTCCATGCTGAACTCCGCCTTGCCCTGCGTCGAGGACCGGAGGGTCGTGGAGTACCCGAACATCTCGGCGAGGGGCACCTCGGCCTCGATGCGGACCAGCCCGCCGTCCTCCTGCGAGCCGACGATCATCGCGCGCCGCTGCATGAGCGTGCCGAGGACGCCGCCGGAGAACTCGGAGGGCGTCTCGACGCCGACCCGCATGATGGGCTCGAGCAGGCGCGGCTTCGCGCGATCGAAGCCCTCGCGCCAGGCGCCGCGCGCGGCCTCCTGGAAGGCGATGTCGGACGAGTCGACCGCGTGGCTCGCGCCGTCGTTGATGACGACGCGCACGTTCACCACGGGGAAGCCGAGCAGCCGCCCCTTGCCGAGCATCGAGCGGAAGCCCTTCTCGACCGCGGAGATGAACTCGCGGGGGATCGCGCCGCCCACCACGTCGTCGACGAACTCGTACGGCTGCTCGCAGGGCTCGATGTAGCCGCACACCCGGCCGAACTGCCCCGACCCGCCGGTCTGCTTCTTGTGCGTGTAGGCGAACTCGGCGCGCTGGCTCACGGTCTCGCGGTAGGCGACCTGGGGCGGGGACACCTCGACGAGCGCGTTGTACTCACGCTTCATGCGCTCGATGTAGACCTCGAGGTGAAGCTCGCCCATCCCGCGGATGATCGTCTCGCCGCTCTCCTCGTCGATGCCGGCGCGGAACGTCGGGTCCTCGCGGGTGAAGCGCCGGAGCGCCTTCCCCATGTTGGTCTCGCTCTTCGAGTCGGCCGGCTTGATGGAGAGGGAGATCACCGGATCCGGCACGTGCATCGAGGTCATGTTGAGCTTGACCTTGCCGTCGGTGAACGTGTCGCCGGAGTTGCACTCGATGCCGAACATCGCGACGATGTCGCCGGAGCCGGCGGCGTCGATGTCCTCCATCTCGTCGGAGTGCATGCGCACGAGCCGTCCGACCCGGTGATCCTTCTTCGTGCGCATGTTCGTGATGAACATGTCGCGCGAGAGCCGGCCCTGGTAGATGCGCAGGTACGTGAGCTGACCGTACCGGCCGTCCTCGAGCTTGAACGCGAGCGCCACGGTGGGCTTGTCGTTGTCGATCGAGAGCACGACCTTCTGCTCGTCGGCGGCGAGGTCGTGGGCCTCGTTGACCACCTCGGTGGGATCGGGGAGGTAGTCGACCACGCCGTCGAGCAGCTTCTGGACGGCCTTGTTCTTGTACGCCGAGCCCATGAACACGGGCGTGAGCTTCAGCTCGATCGTGCCCTTGCGGATCGCCGCCTTGACGAGCTCCTCGGTGACCCGATCCTCGAGGATCGCCTCGGTCAGCTCGTCGGAGAACATCGACGCGGCGTCGAGCATCTCCTCGCGCGCCTTCGCCGCCTGCTCCTGCAGCTCCGCGGGGATCTCCGACTCGGTGATGACCTCGCCGTCCTTGCCGCTGAAGCGGACCGCCTTCATGGTCACGAGGTCGACCACGCCCTCGAACTTGTCCTCGAGGCCGATCGGGAGCTGCATCAGCACGGGGTTGTGCTGGAGCTTCTCGCGGAGCTGATCCTTCACGCGGAGCGGGTTCGCGCCGGAGCGGTCGCACTTGTTGACGAACGCGAGGCGCGGCACCCTGTAGCGCCGCATCTGGCGGTCGACGGTGAGCGACTGGCTCTGAACGCCCGCGACGGAGCAGAGCACCAGGATCGCGCCGTCCAGCACGCGCAGCGACCGCTCGACCTCGATGGTGAAGTCGACGTGCCCGGGGGTGTCGATGATGTTGAAGTGGAGCCCCTTCCACTCGCAGTGCGTCGCGGCGGAGGCGATGGTGATGCCGCGCTCGCGCTCGAGCTCCATCGAATCCATCTTGGCGCCGACGCCGTCCTTGCCCTTCACCTCGTGAATGGCGTGGATCCGGTTCGTGTAGAAGAGGATGCGCTCCGTCAGCGTGGTCTTGCCGCTGTCGATATGGGCCGAGATCCCGATGTTCCGGAGCTTCGAGAAATCCGTGTACACGTCTTACCTCCACCTGCGGGGCGGATTGAGCGATATGGGCGATTCGGTGCGCGGCGCCGCTCGCCGGCGAACCGGCTGGCCAGCATGGGCGCCGCTCGTGTCGAACCCGTCGGGCGTGGCCGGAATTTCGCGCCAGCGGGCCGACGGGTGTGGACCTGTACGCCGTTCACCCACCTCGACGGCGTCGCGCGCGCGCACCCTGGCACAACCGGTGGCGTTTCGCAACCCGGCGCCGATCCGCTCGACGCCCCATGCGCAGGAGCGTCTCCGCGCTTAATGTCCGCCCATGCGGAAAGGGTTCGTGCACGAGGCATCGATCGAGCTCGAACGCGATGGCGACCCTCAGGCCCCGGGCGCAGCGGTGACCGTGAACCTGTGCGGCCATTGGGAGCACGAGGGCGCGTGCCGCTGGCCCCACCAGTCGAACGTCGGCAGCCGCTCCGGTCGGAGGATTGGCTTGCGAGTCGTCTTCGTCGCCGAGCCCGCGGACGAGCACGAGGTGCGGTCGCGCATCGCGCGCGCGGTGCGTGACGGCAAGCTCGACGGGCCCACCGGGGTGAGCTACTGGACCGTGCTGACGGAGGGACCGTCCGAGCTGAGCCGTGAAGAGACAACGCTCGCGGCGGAGCTCACGTCCAAGTGATGCGCACTGCCGTTTCCGCCCGGGCAGCGTAGACGTTCGTCCGATGCCGCCGACCGAACGACACCTGCTCCTCGTGCGCCACGGCGAGACCGACTGGAACGCCGCCGGGCGGTGGCAGGGTCAGACGGACGTGCCGCTCAACGCGACCGGACGAGCGCAGGCGCTCGCGCTCGCGGCGCGGCTGCGCGCGGAGGGGGTCCGCGCGATCGCGACGAGCGACCTCTGCCGCGCCCGCGGCACCGCGGAGATCGTGGGCGAGGCGCTCGGGCTGGAGGTCGCGTTCGTGGACGCGGACCTGCGCGAGCGCGCCTACGGCCACTGGGAGGGCCTCACCCGGTGCGAGTGCGAGAGGCGGTTCCCGGAGGAGTGGGCGCGCCACGTGTCCGACCCGCGCGCGCCGCCGCCCGCCGGCGAGTCCATGGACGCGCTGCTCGCGCGCGTCGTCCCTGCGATCGGGCGGGCCGCCGAGCGGCTCGAGTCGCCGGCCGTGCTCGTGACCCACGGCGGCGTGATGCGGGCATTCCTCGTCGCCGCCCTCAGCAGCCAGCCGGGGCCCGCGCCGGTCGCGCCGCCGCGCTTCATCCCGAACGGCGGCGTATGGCGGGTGCGCCTCGTCGCTGGCCGCGTGGTCGGGGCGGCGGCGCTCGTCGGTGACGATCGCTGACCGGTCACCGCGCCTCAGCGACACGCGCGCGGCTTCGAGCTGCGAGGTCGAGAGCCGCTCAGGAAGACGATCTCGCTGCTCGCTTGGCAGCATCCCGAGCGCGGACGTCGCGAACCGAGCTTGGCCCCTTCCCGGGTGGACATGGCACGGAAGCGCACGGGTCGCTACGTCTCCCGCGAGAGGAGGGCCCAATGCCCCCGAGAGGCGTGAAGAGTCCCAAACGGAAGCGGCAGTACGAGCACATCAAGCAGTCGGCCGTGAAGCGCGGCGCGGGTTCTCGCCGCGCGAAGCAGATCGCCGCGCGCACCGTGAACAAGCAGCGGCGAAAGGCCGGCGCCACCAAGAAGGCGCGCTCGAAGCGCAGCTGACCGTCCCGGTCGTACCGATCGCCTCGGAGGAGGGCCCAGCGATCGACTCGAGCAGGCCCCGGATCGCGATCGAAGCTGCCGCGGGGCCTCGCGCACGGGTGCTCACCACGAGCCCGAGTCCCTCGCGACGCCGTCGTCACCATGAGACACACGCGCATCATCGTCACTCGCTACGGCGGGCCCGATGCACTTCGAGTGGTCGAGGAGGAGGTCCCCGAGCCGAAGGAGGGCGAGGTGCGGGTGAGGGTGCTGGCCGCAGGCGTCTCCTTGCCCGACATCATGGCGCGCGAGGGCATTCACCCCGAGACGCCCCCGGTGCCCTTCACGCCGGGGTGGGATCTGGTTGGCGTGGTGGATCGGCTCGGCGGCGGGGTCGGCGGCGTCGTACCAGGCCAGCGCGTCGCCGCCATGCCGATCCACGGAGCGTACGCGGGATTCGTCTGCCTGCCCCAGCGTGAGCTGGTTCCGGTGCCACCCGGGCTGGACCCCGCCGAGGCGGTCTGCCTCGTGCTGAACTACGTCACGGCCTACCAGATGATGCATCGTTCCGCGAAGGTCGGACCGGGCCAGCGCGCGCTGATTCACGGCGCGGCAGGCGGGGTCGGGACGGCGTTGTTGCAGCTCGGGGGCGTGGGCGGGCTGGAGCTGTACGGGACCGCCTCTTCGCGCGGGGCGCCGGTCGTCTCCGACCTGGGCGGTATCCCCATCGACTACCAGCGTCAGGACTTCGTGAAAGAGATTCGACGCCTCACCGGTGAGGGCGTGGACGTCGTCTTCGATCCTCTCGGAGGCGAGCACCTCTGGCAGTCGCGCAAGGCGCTTCGTCGTGGCGGGAGGGTGGTGGGTTACGGCCTCGTGAGCTCGATCCGTGGGGAGGGATTGACCTCGAGTCGTCCAGGCCGGCGTCAACGCTTTCGCGGAACCGCCATCTTCGCGGCGTACATCGCCGCCGGCTGGCTTCTCCCGGGCCGGAGACGCGTGGTCCCGTACAGCATCCAGACGCTCAAGCGGCTCAAGCCTGCCTGGTTTCGGCAGGACCTGATCGCCCTGCTCGACCTCCTCCGACAGCAAAAGATCAGGCCGCTCATCGCGCAGCGATTCCCGCTCGAGGAAGCGAGACAGGCGCAGGAGCTGCTCGGGAGCGGGGGCGTGGCGGGCAAGATCGTGCTCGTGCCCAATGCGCCGCCGCCCGAGCCGGGAGCGGCATGACGACGGCATGCATGGGACGGCGAATCGCAGCGCCGTCGAGGTGCGAGGTGCACGCGGAAGCCGCCTTCAGCGGCGCCGCGAACTGGAGGCGGACATGGGCGCGAGCGTCGTGATCTTGGGAGGCGGGGTAGGGGGGAGCGTCGTCGCGATGGAGCTGCGGGCGCAGCTCCCGGCGGAGCACCGGATCACCGTGGTCGAGCGTGCGGACCGCTTCGTGCTGGGGGCCTCGCTGCTGCGCGTCATCGTCGGCGAGCGTCGTCCGGAGGAGATCTCGCGACCCATGACTGCGCTCGCGCGGCACGGAGTCGAGGTCGTCACCGGCGACATCGAGCGGATAGACCCGTCGCGCCGGAGCGTGGAGGTCGGGGGACGCCGCCTCGAGGCGGATCACCTCGTCGTGGCCGTCGGGGCGGACCTCGATCCCTCCGCCGTCGCGGGGCTGGTGGAGTCCGGTCATTCCTTCTACACGCTCGAGGGCGCGGTGGCGCTCCGGGACGCGCTCGCGTCTTTCGCGGGAGGACGGCTCGTCGTCCTCACCGCAGCGCCGGCGTACAAGTGCCCCGCCGCGCCGTACGAAGCGGCACAGCTCATCGAATCGAGCCTTCGCAGGCGCGGCGTCCGCGAGAAGGTGGCTTTCGATCTGTACGCCGCGGAGCCGGCGCCGATGGGCGTCGCGGGGCCGAAAGTCTCGGCCGCGGTCCGCGACCTGCTGGCTGCAAAGGGGATCGGGTACCACCCGGACCACCAGATCGTCGCGGCAGACGCGCCCGCGAGGCGGCTTCGGTTCGCGAACGGTGCGGAGGCCGCGTACGATCTTCTCGCGTTCGTCGCGCCGCACCGGGCGCCCCGTGTCGTGAGCGACGCGGGGCTCGCCGCGCAGGGCGGGTGGGTTCCGGTCGATCGGGGCACCCTGCGCACCCGGTTCGAGCGGGTGTGGGCCATCGGCGACGTGACCGGGATCCCGCTGAAGATGGGAAAGCCGCTCCCGAAGGCCGCGACGTTCGCAGAGGGCGAGGCGCGGATCGTGGCGCGTTCCATCGCTGCGGAGATCCTGGGCGGACAGCCCTCCGAGCCCTACGTCGGGATCGGAGAGTGCTGGGTCGAGACGGGCGACGGCGCGACGGCCCACGGGAAGGGTGATTTCTTCGCCGAGCCGGTCCCCGTGGTCTCGCTCGAAGCGCCGTCCGCCGAGTCCCACCGCGCCAAGGATGCCTGGGAGCGCGAGTGGCTGGGTCGCTTCAGCTAAAGCGGACTCGCCCGCACGAACGGCTGAGCTGGACTGCGGGACCCTGCGCAGGGAAGCGAGCGGGTGCTCTCTGGAGCGACCCACGGCCGAGGAGAATGAGCCGGCTCGCGCCGGCTCATTCGATCCCGAGCAGCCACCGCCGAGCCCGCCACGAACCGGGCGGCTCGTGGGCTACTTGTCGCGGTAGGTGATGCGGCCGCGGGTCAGGTCGTACGGCGAGAGCTCCACCTTCACCCGGTCGCCCGTGATGATGCGGATGCGGAACCGCTTCATCTTGCCGGAGGGGTAGGCCAGCACGATCGGGCCCTGATCGAGCTTCACGCGATACATGCTGCCGCTCGACTCCTCCACCCTGCCCTGCACCTCGATACCGGCTTCCTTCTCGCTCATCTCTCTCCTTGTTCGTGAGTGCTTCGCTGTGAACTGCCCGTTCCGCAGCGCATCTGCGCGGGTCGTCCGAAGTACCGTCCGGACGAGCCCAGAAGATGAAGCTCTCGACGCGCGGCGTACAGAACCCGGACGCCACCCAGGCCGTCGGGGTGTCGTCCGAAACCCGCTGTCAGCTCGAGTGGAGGCGCGGGAATCGAAGCCAGCGCCATGGCCGCGGGTGGGCTGCCAACGGCTTTCATAACATGGAGTTGGGCAGGGCGCTGCGATGAAGGCAGCCCGCCCACCGCCCACCGGCTATCCGTCCGACCACCCAATGGTGGTGGGGCGGCGCGGGGAGGGTGGGGGACGGCGCCCGGGCGCTGCGGCTGTCCTGCGGGCTCGGGCGCGACTCAGGGCGCCACTCGCAAGAGCCCTCGAGACGGTCTGGAGCTCGCCCGTCCGATCGATGGTCTGGTCCTGCGACAAGCGCGCGCCAACGCGCCGCTTGCCTGCGCACCCGGCTCCGGTTTATTCCGGACGCGTGGATCGTGCCCGCTAGCCCGAGTCCGCGTCGCCCGCCGAACGGCAGGTGACGCGTCCTGTCGGATCCCGCCACCGCCATCGCGCGGCGTGGATCCCGTCCGTCACTCGCGCTTTCGAGGCACGCCTTGGTCCATCCCGAGCTCATCGGCTTCGGTCCCTTCTTCTCCTCCCAGCTCACGGTGGAGGAGCTCCAGTCCTCCCTCGTCGGCCGCGCGGTCGCGGATCGCGGCCGCGGCCTCCTCGTCCGGTTCCCGGACGGCGCCCACCCGGTCGTCGTGCCGGGTCGGCTGCGCGCCGAAGGCGTCCTCCCGGTGGTGGGCGACTTCGTCGTCGCGACCCCCGCGCCCGATCGTACCGTCACGCGCGTCCTCGAGCGTCGCACCTGGCTTTCCCGCAACGTCGCGGGCGGCGCCACTGCGGAGCAGGTGCTCGCCGCCAACGTGGACGTCGTGTTCGTCGTGCAGGGGCTCGACGAGGGTTCGAACCCGCGCCGCCTCGAGCGGACCCTCGCGGCGGTGTACTCGGGCGGCGCGGAGCCCGTGATCGTCCTCACGAAGCCGGACCGGGCGGAGGACCTCGCCTCCGCGCTCGCCGAGGCCCGCGCCGCCGCGCCCGCCGTGGACGTCGAGGTCGCGTCCGGCCTCACGGGCGAGGGTGTCGCCGCGCTCGCGGCGCGGCTCCGCCCCGACCGCACCGGCGTCCTCGTGGGCCCCTCCGGAGCAGGCAAGTCCACCCTCACGAACGCGCTCCTCGGCCGCGAGGCGCAGCGCACCGCGCCGGTGCGTGCCGCCGACGACCGCGGCGTCCACACGACCTCGGCACGCGAGCTCTTCCTGCTGCCCGGCGGCGGTGCGCTCGTGGACGGTCCGGGGATCCGCGAGCTCCGGCTCTGGGACGCGGGCGGGCTCGACGCGACGTTCGAGGACCTCGCCGCGATCGCGGCGCGCTGCCGGTTCCGGGACTGCTCCCACGCGGCCGAGCCCGGGTGCGCCGTCCGGGAGGCGATCGCCGGCGGGCGCCTCGACGCCGCGCGCGTCGAGAGCCACCGCAAGCTCGCGCTCGAGCTCGCGAGGCAGGCGGCGCGGCGCGAGGGCGGCGCGGCGCGGGGGGAGCGCGAGCGCTGGAAGTCGGTGTCGAAGGAGCTGCGCCGGCTTTATCGCGATCGGCGGCGCTGACGCGCGTGCTCGTCGCCAGCAGGGGACGACGGCAGCTTCAGCCGGGGCGGTCTTCAGTCCAGGTACTTCCAGGTCCGCGCGCCGTCGAGGCGGCGGACGCGGATCCCCTCGAGCACCGCGGGCTCGAGCAGACGAGCGTTCACGCCAGCCGACGCGACGGCAGGACTCGAGGTGGTCACCGGGCTCGTTCACACCATCATCGGTCGTGGCCCACCACAGGCAATTCGTCACCGACGGCGGTGGACCGCGAGTGACATCGGCTCGCGCTGGTGGGGTCCGGCATCATCCCAGCGCGCTTGACCCGCTGCAGGCGAATCGGCACGCGGGCCCACCGAAGTGCGGAGTCAGCGCCGGGCTGGGCCCGCAGTCAGCTCGTCGATCCAGAACGTCGCGCCCTGTGGGTCGGCGATCAAGGCTCTCCTGAACCCGGGCGAGTCGTGCGGAGGGACGACCACCGTGCCGCCGAGCCCCGCCGCACGGTCCGCCACCGCGTCGGCGCCGGCCACCCAGAAGTCGACGTGCCAGCGCGGCGACGATCCGCGGTCGGCGGCGGGCACCATCACCGCGACGACGTCGCGAGGCACGGGTTGCTCCGGCTCGCCGCCGACGAATCCCGGAAGTCGCCATAGCGTGATCTGGACTCCGCCCGCGTCGAACACGTCGGGACGCCAGCCGAACACCGCGCCATAGAACGCCGTGGCGCTCTCGGGATCCGAGGAGTGGAGCGAGCTCATCGACCACGTGCGCGGCTCGTTCACGAGCTGCGCGCCCTCGCGAGCCCTGGCCTCCCACACGCAGAAGGGCGCGCCCGCGGGATCCGCGAGCACGGCTGCGCGGCCAGCGGGGGGAACGTCGAATGGCGGCTGGAGAACGCTTCCGCCGGCCCGCTTCGCCGCCGCGACCGCTCCGTCGGCGCTGTCCACGCGGACATAGGTGTTCCACATCGCGCGCGGATGGCCGTTCCAGCGCGAGCCGATCCCCGCCACGTCGCGACCTCTCACTCGGGCGATGAAGTACTGGCTCGAGGGATCGGCTGCCCCCGGGCCCGGGCCCGTGAATTCCCATTCGAACAGGGCGCCGTAGAAATCCAGCGCACCTCGCGGATCCGGCTGCAGGGTGTCGACCCAGCAGGGGACGCCAGGTGGATACCGCTCGCGCTCACTCACGCCGACCCTCCCGCCGCAACGCGCGACCTCTCGCGAACTAGTGCGGCAGGAATCGAGCCGCAACGCGCAAGATCGAGCGTCGGTGCGCACGCTCGGCGCATCCGAAGCCGCGGAAGCAGGCGAAGAACATGAAGGCCATGAAGACGAGGCCGATGAGCGGCAGGACCCACCAGTAATCAGTGCCTGTCGTTCCCCAGTATCCACACCACGGCATGGGAGCTTCTCCTGGCCCCGACCCATCTCAGGGACGAAAGGGTGCGTCTCCTCCGTGGACGAACGGGGCTCGGAAAGGATACGGGTGGTCTACTTTCCGCGGCCGAGCGAAACGAGCCCGGGCTTGGGGGCGCAGGCGAACTCGTTCTGCTCGTCGCGCTCGAACGTACAGGCGCGCTCCAGGGCGGCCTTCAGAGCCCCGCGCGCTCGATGTAGCCGGATCTTTGCGGCTCCCAGTGACACGCCGAGCGCCTCGGCGAGCTCGCGGTCGCTCAACCCGCGAAGCTCCCCGAGCAGGATCGCAGCACGCTGGCTGGTGGGGAGCTGCTCGACGACGTCCAGGATGCACGCCCTCATCCGCGTGCGGTCCACCTCGCCATCGAGAGAACGCTCGTGCGTCGCCTCCGCGGAGCGCGCCGCGTCGAGCGGGTCGGTCTCGTCGTCGTGTCGCTCGACATCGACGTACCGTCCGGCGGTCCTCAGCCGGTCGATGGCCGCGTTCGTTGCGATGCGATAGAGCCACGTCAAGACACGCGAGTCGCGCCGGAAGGTGCCGACGGCGCGCTGCGCCTTCTCGAACACGTCCTGCGCGAGATCCTCGGCGTCCGCCGAGCCGACCAGGCGTTCAAGGTAGCGGCGGATGCGCTCACCGTACTTTTCGTGAAGGCTTTCGATGCCGAGCGCGCGCGGTTCAGAGAGCATGGCGCCGTCGATGCTCGCACTCCTGTTCCGGTGCCACCAGGGCGAGCTGGCAAGCGGCTCTCCTCGGAGCTTCCCGGGCCCGGTCCCGTACAGCGCCTGGCGCTCGTGGACCGGCGTCGCCGGTGGCGGGGCGTAAGGAATCTCTTGGGGAGGTTCCCACCCGTCCGATGAGTATCTCGGCGTTTCGCGTGCTCGTGAGCAACGCCGCCGGCAGATCCCCACGCGCGGTGTTTCCGCGGGTGAGGCTTCCATGGCCGTGGCGTGCCCTGTCGATCTCGATACTGCCAGGCTCCGGGCGGAGATTCAGTCCATCTACTCTCGTGTCGCCTCGGCCCCGGACGGCGAGTTCCACTTCCACCGCGGGCTCGACTATGCAGTGGACTTCCTTCGCTACGACCGAGCCGCGCTCGCCGCCCTGCCGCCGCTCGCGGTCGAGTCGTTCGCCGGCGTGGGTAACCCGCTGCGGATGGAGACCATCACCGCGGGATCCACGGTCGTCGACATCGGCTGCGGCGCCGGCACGGACCTTCTGCTTGCCGCGAAAGCGGCCGGACCCGGCGGGCGCGCCATCGGCATCGACATGACGCAGTCGATGCTCCGGAAGGCGGAGGCCGCGGCGGCGGCTGCGGGGCTGACGAACGTGGAGCTGCGTCAGGGGGACGCGCTCGAGCTCCCGGTCGAGAGCGGCTCGGTGGGCTTCGTCATCTCGAACGGCGTGTTGAACCTCGCGCCTGACAAGCGCCGCGCCTTCTCGGAGGTGTTCAGGGTACTTCGTCCAGCGGGCCGGTTCCTGTATGCCGACATCGTGGTCCGCTCGGAGCTTCCGGAGTCGATCCGGAGCGACATCGATCTCTGGTCGGGTTGAATTGGCGGTGCTCTGCCGGAGGCGGAGCTCCTGTCGCTCCTCGGCGAGCTCGGGTTCATCGCCGCGGAAGTCCGCGAGCGGTTCGATCCCTTCCTCGGCACGTCCAAGGAAAGGGTCACGCGGAAGTTCCAGGTGACGGGCGTCAACGTCCGGTCGGCGAAGCGACCAGGGTGAAGCCCAGCCGGCTGCTTCTGGCCTCGTCAACCCGCTTCACTCGCTCTCGATCTCATCCGGAGACGGGCGGCCGGTCGAGGCGAGCAGGCGCACTGCTTCCCTCCCGGGCGGCCCAGACGAGCGAACCCGCTGGCGCCGCTCCTCCCGCATCCGGGCGTGGTAGACGGGGGCATCGCTCACAAGGACAGGGGGTCCGACATGGCCGACGTGACGAGGCCCGGTTCGAGGCGGCTCGTGAGGCTCCTGCTCATCGGAGCGTTGCTCGTGGCTGGGCTGCAGGCGGGCCGCGTAGGCGTGACGCACGCGCGTGCCGGCGTCGGGCCCGACTCCCCGGGCGCGTCGGGCGGCGTCGCGGCCGAGAATGCACCGCCCGGGCTGGAGCAGGCGATCGCCGCGCAGGAGCGGGCCAACCCGCGCCTGCTCTCCATCGCGGGTGTCGTCGGGACCGCGGTCGGGCTGGCCGGCAACGGGGGGGCGTCCATCCTGGTGTTCAGCGACGGCCGCGTGAACCTCGGCCACCTCCCGGGGCGGATCGACGACGTGCCGGTCGAGGTTCAGGTGACCGGCAGGTTCCACGCGATGCTGTCGCCCGAGGCGAAGCGGGGTGGCGGCGCCTCGCCGAAGAGCCGGTTCGGCGATCCGGTCCCGATCGGCGTCTCGACCGGAAACGCGAACGAGTGCTCTGCCGGCACGATCGGGGCGCGGGTGGCGGGTGGCGGCAAGCACTACGCGCTGAGCAACAATCACGTGTACGCGCGAGAGAATGCGGGCTCGCCAGGCGAGATCATCGCCCAGCCCGGGCTGTACGATACGCAGTGCAGCTTCGATCCCGCCGACCAGCTCGGGCGGCTCGCCGCCTCGGGCCGCATCACGTTCTCGACCTCGGCCTCGAACACCATCGACGCAGCGATCGCCGAGGTGAACTACGACACGGGCCTCCGCTCGCTCGGGACGAGCACGCCTCCCGGCGGATACGGCATGCCACGGACGACGACGGCGACACCTGCCCTCGACCTCGCGGTCCAGAAGTTCGGGCGCACCTCGGCGCTCACTCGCGGCACCATCACCGGGGTCAACGTGACGGTGAACGTCGACTACGGCTCGGCAGGAGTCGCGCGGTTCGTCAACCAGGTCACGGTCACGTCCGCTGGCCCGTTCATCAAGCCGGGCGACTCGGGCTCGCTGCTCGTCACCGACCCGGACAGAAAGCCGGTGGGGCTCCTGTTCGCGGGCAGCTCGAGCGGTAAGTACGCCATCGCCAACCCGATCGGTCCCGTGCTGCAAGCGTTCGGCGTGACGATCGAGGGGGAGTGAGCGCCCGGGCCGGCATCACGTCGCGACGAAGGCGCCCATGCGGTCTCGCGCCGCTGCTGGCGCTGGCGGCGCTGGCCGCCGCATGGCCGCGCCCTGACGCGCGCGGCTCGGAGCCGCAGAAGGAGGCGAGCATGACGGCGGACGCGATCGACGACGTGCTCCGGAAGCGTACCGATGAGCTCCTCGCGCTCGCGGGCGTGACGGGCACCGCGCGCGGGCTCTGCTCGGGCGCTCCCTGCGCGAAGGTGTACGTGGTCCAGGCGACGCCGGAGCTCGAGCGCAGCATCGCCGGGATCCTCGCGAGCGTTCCGTTCGAGATCGAGGAGACGGGCGACATCCGTGCCGTCCCGCGGGAAGACTCGAAGGCACGCTGACGGATCACGCCGGGTGCTCGATCCAGCGAGCCACATCCGCGAGACATCTCCACGCCTGCGCTCCGCGTGACCCTCCCGCTGGCCGAGCGTACGAGGGCATCATCCACCGCTCATCATCTCTTCATTCGGGTGAGGGAGCGGGCTTCCGCATCGCCTGGCCACTAGCGCTGGCGCCGCGCTCACGAACGCCTGCGAGACGCCGGCGCTCCGCGAACCAGGGTCTTCGTGCCGCGCTCGAGCGTCGCTCCCTCTCGGCTCTGCCAGCGACCGGCGAAGATCAGGACCGTGAACACCAGCGAGAGAGCGACACCTCCCAGATAAATGGCGGCACTAGGTGAAGAAGGAGATCTGCTCCGGGCTCTTCTGAGCGGCCCCGCCGATGATGACCGTCATGAAGATCGTGACGATGAGTCCCATCACGGAGATCGTCGTCGAGATCCGCACTCGGGATCTCTTGGCGAGCCATGCAGCCGCCCCAAGTAGCGCGACCGCGAACAATTCGACGAACGCGATGCCGCTCATGCGCCGCATCATCGCATGGCGCGACGCACTCACGGGAACGAGCCGTCGCCGTCGTACTTCATGATCTCCCCCCGATCCGTCAGAAGGGTCCTCACCGTAGACGAGTGCGCACCGAGGTGATGTGATGCGCAGCATGTCCAAGATCGGCGTTCTCGCACTGACTGTCATGCTCGGGTGTGCGCACGCCTCGCCCGCTGCCTCCGCCCAGCTCGAGTGTGATCTCGTCGCGGCGGCGGAGGTCCCGACCGACGTCCACGATACGACGGCGGGGTACCAGCGGCCCAGCAGCGTGAACCCGAGCTGCGTCGGGTCGGAAATATCTCGTAGCCTGCCCCACATCGATAAAACGAAGCTTCCGCAGCGTCCGGTGACGTTCAGGTTCGTGGTGCTTGCAGATGGAAGGCCGGCCGGGCTTCAGTGGATGTCCCGGAGCGTGGAACGCGAGTTCGCGTGTGCGGTGTGGCAGGCCGTCTCTCGGTGCTCCTGGAAACCCGGTCGCGACCCGGAGGGTCGCCCGGTACCGACCTGGTTACTCGTGCCGCTCTCCGTGAGGTAGCTTCTCTGCCAAGAAAGACCCGCCATGCGGGGGTTAGCGCGTCAGGAAGCGAAGACGGCTCACCGCACGGTCTCGTGGCTCACCCCGCCAATCCTTGGGCGCCTCGCGGCTGCCTTCGCGTCGACCTACTCCTCGAAGCGACCCGAGGCGTCACGATCGCGGTCGTAATGTCTGGTGAGCGGGAACGGCGGCAACCAGGGCTCGCGCCGGATGGTCCAGCTTTCGTAGGTCGGCTTCAGCTGGTCAGGGGCATCCAGGGATCCCAGGTTCACTTCGATCTCGTCTGCGGTGCGTCCGAAAACGGACGAGCCGCAGCGGGGACAGAAGAACCGCCCGGCGTAGTCGCGTGTCTCGCCATCGATCGTCACGGCATCCTGAGGGAACACGGCGGAAGCGCCAAAGAGCGCCCCATGGTGCTTGCGGCAGTCGAGACAGTGACAGAGGCCGACCCGGTAAGGGAGTCCCGAGGCCACGATGCGGACGTTGCCGCACAGGCAACCGCCGGTGAATCGGTCCATGCTGCGTCTCCTCCAAGAGCAAGCGGCCGGAATGTTCTTAGCGAACAGCGCCGTCACCGCAACTGACGCGCCGGCAGTCCGACCACCTCCGGGACTGCATCGCCCCCGTGGGCGTTCGCGATTCACCATGAGCGTCCATGTCGCCGACCCGGAAGTCCATGTCGAGGGTGACGAGCTGGCGCCCGAACTGGACCCGCATCTCGCGGATGCTCGCGTCGTGCATCCCGTTCGGAAGCTGGGCGAGGACGTCGTCAGGTGTCACGCGCTCATCCTTGCTGGCTCGTTCGAGAGACCAGCGCGGACCCAGGAAGGCAGCCAGGCCGCCGCACCAGCCATGCTGATGTTACCAGGGCTCCAGGTGCGCGGCGGAGGCGCACGCTCCCCGGCCAGCACGCCGAGGGGCTTCTCCGGTGGCAGCATCACGGCCAAGGGCACAGACGATGGCGGCCGGCAGCACGACATCGGAGCGCGTCTCCACGTACTGCGCGCTGTGCGTCTCGCGCTGCGGCGCGATCGCTACCGTCGAGGGGGGACGCTTCGTCCGCCTCGATCCCGACCCGTCGCATCCCACTGGCCAGGCGCTCTGTGCGAAGGGCCGGGCCGGGCCAGAGCTCGTCTATCACCGCGACCGCCTGAAATACCCGTTGAGGCGCACGCGTCCGAAGGGCGATCCCGACCCGGGCTGGCAACGGATCGGCTGGGACGAAGCGCTGGAGCTCACCGCGTCGCGGCTCCGCGCGCTCGCCGCGGAGTCCGGGCCAGAGAGCGTCGCATTCAGCCTGGTCTCGCCCTCGACCTCTGCGTCGGACGACTCGATGGCCTGGGTCGAACGGCTGACGCGCACCTTCGGCAGCCCGAACCTCGTCGTCGCAATGGAGCTGTGCGGCTGGGGCCGGTACTTCGCGACGGGCTTCACGTTCGGCGCGCCGGTGCCAGGACGTTACCTGCCCGACCTCGAGAACGCCGGCTGTATCCTCTTCTGGGGCTACAACCCCAACCACGCGCGGCTCAGCCACGCGACCGCGACCATCGCGGCACAGAAGCGCGGGGCACGCCTCGTCGTGGTCGACCCACGACGCACCGAACCGGCTCGGCGGGCCGACGCGTGGCTGCGGGTGCGCCCGGGCACTGACGGCGCGCTCGCCCTGGGGATCGCCGGGGTGATGATCGAGCGCGGCTGGTTCGACGAGCCGTTCATCCGTGAGTGGACGAACGGCCCGCTGCTCGTTCGCTCGGATACGGGCCGCCCCCTCACCGAGGCCGACCTCTCGGAGGGCGGGGACCGGGGACGCTACGTGGCTTGGGATCGGCCTGCCGGCCGCCCCACCGTCTACGATCCCGCCCGTGGACGGTACGAGGCCGACTCCGCGGACCTCGCCCTGTTCGGCGAGTACGCGCTGGAGACGCCGACGGGCGGCGTGCACTGCCGGACCGCCTTCGATCTCGCGGCCGCGCGCTGCCGAACCTATTCGCCGGAGCGAGTGGAGTCGATCACCGGCGTCGAGCGAGGTGAGGTCGAGCGCGCAGCGCGGCTCCTGTGGGAGGCGAGGCCCCTCGCGTACTACGCGTGGAGCGGCGTCGAGATGCAGACGAACGCGACCCAGATCGCACGCGCGATCGCGCAGCTCTCCGTGCTGACGGGCAGCTTCGATGCACGGGGCGGCAACGTGCTCTTCCCCACAATCCCCACGCCCGTCGTCGGGAGCCAGGGACTGCCGCAGCCGGAGCGGCCCGCCGTGGGGCTCGGCGTCGCGGAACGCCCGCTCGGCCCGGCGCGATGGGGATTCGCGACGACCGACGAGCTGTACCGAGGCATCCTCGACCGCAAGCCCTATGCGGTGCGAGGCCTCGTCGGATTCGGCACCAACCTCCTGCTGTCGCACGGCGACGTCCTGCGCGGGCGCGAGGCGCTGGCCGCGCTCGACTTCTACGTCCACGCGGACCTGTTCATGAACCCCACGGCGGAGCTCGCCGACGTCGTCCTGCCGGTGGCGAGCGGGTTCGAGCGCGAGGCGCTCAAGCTCGGCTTCGAGGTGAGCCCCGAGGCGCAGTCGTTGGTCCAGCTGCGCCGGCCCGTGGCCGCGCCCCCCGGGGAGGCTCGATCCGATACCGAGATCGTCTTCGACCTCGCCGTCCGTCTCGGTCTCGGCAAATACTTCTGGCAGGGAAACATCGACGCGGCCTATCGCCACCAGCTCGGGCCCTCGGGCTTCTCGCTCGACTGGCTGCGCGACCACCCCGAGGGTGCGCGCGTCGCGCTCGAGACGCGCTACCGCAAGTTCGCCGACGAGGTCGACGGTGTCCCGGTGGGCTTCGACACGCCCACGCGCAAGATCGAGCTGTACTCGGAGACCCTGCTCGCACACGGCTATCCGCCGCTGCCGGAGTACCAGGAGCCGCTGGTCGGTCCGGTGTCCCGTCCGGATCTCGTGGAGCGCTATCCGCTGATCCTCACGTGCACCAAGCACACCCTGTTCTGCGAGAGCCAGCACCGCGCGCTTCCCAGCCTGCGTCGCAAGGCGATGGACCCCGAGGTCGAGCTGCATCCCAGTGCCGCGGCGAAACGAGGGATCGCGGCGGGCGACTGGGTCAGCATCGAGACGCCCGACGGGAGCGTGCGTGCGCGGGCGCGGCTGAACGATACTCTGCAGCCGGACGTGGTCTGCGGACAGCACGGCTGGTGGCAGGCGTGTCCGGACGCGGGAGCGCCCGGCTACGAGCCGTTCAGTCCCGACGGCGCGAACTACAACCTCATGATCGGGAACGGGGCGATCGACCCGATCAGCGGGTCCGTGCCTCACCGAGCGTATCTCTGCGAGATCCGGTTGGCGGAGCATCCCAGAGACCGATGACCGCGCCGCCAGCGCTCGCGAGCTGCGATGCCAGGACGGCTGCTCCATGGGGCAGCGCTCGTCACCATGACGACCAAGCTGGCGCCGAGTCGAAGCGTTCTCGGAAGCGCGGTGCTCGGGACCGCCTTCATGATTGCCGTGGTCTGCCTGTATCTCCGACTCCGGCCGCGGCTCACCGCCGCGTTCGTCGGCGTCGGTGCTCGCGGTATCCTGATCGTGAGGTGGCTCCTCAGCGCGGTGACTCTAGAAGAGGGGCGGGACCGATGAAGACCCTGACGATCCGGTGGCAGCGGCTGGTCGCGGCAGGGGAGACCTGCCCGCGCTGCGGAGGCACGGGCGACGAAGTGCGAAAGGCGGCTGGAGTCCTCGGTCGGGCACTCGAGCCGCTCGGAATCGAGATCGTCCTCGACGAGGCCGAAATCGGGCTCCAGGATTTCAAGCGCGAGCCGCTAGAGTCGAACCGCATCTTGATCGGCGGGCGCTCCATCGAGGACTGGCTGGGGGCGACGGCCGGTCAGAGCCCGTGCTGTGACGTTTGCGGCCCGAACGAGTGCAGGACCGTCACCGTCGACGGGCGGACACACGAGACGATACCCGCCGCTCTCATCATCCGGGCCGGCCTGCTTGCTGCGGCCGCGCTGACGACCGCAGCGTCCGAGCAGCCCTGCTGCGCTCCCACTGTGGCGGTGCCGGCCGGGAAGGTTTGCCGATGAGCAAACGCAAGCCGCCGCGCTCGTGTGACGCAGGCGCTCCTCCCATCTGCGGGATCGACGTTGACGGAACGCGCACTCACCGTTGAACCCTGACCTGCAGCGCGTGCGAATCTGCACGTCGTAGCGCGCGTTCAACTCAGCCCACGCCTCCGGAGGAACGGAGAAACACAGAAGCACCCCTGAGTGCGAGAAACCTCAAAGCCTATGTTCGCATCGAGGATGACCTCCACGCCGAACCTCAACCGGCTGAGTACGATTCGCTCGCAGACGCGCTCGCCGAACTGCGGCGGTTTGCGCTGACGCCGTACGGGAAGCCACCAAACCTCGCGCCGTGCACTTCCTGGGTGACGTGCGGTCGCTGCTGGGAGGTTGTCGAGTACGACACCTCGACGACCCCGTGGACCACCATCTCGCGGGAGTCGTACCTCGAAATCGACGCGGCGGGCGCGAGGTGGTTGCGCGAGGCGTGACTCTGGCTCGGACGCCAACTTGGTGTAGGGAGGGCAGGCGCGTGACGAAGTGGGTCTATGACATCGGGACGCAGGCCATCGCCGGTTTGTTCTCCGGGGCCGTCGTCGGTGGCGTGCTCCTGTACTCGCAGTTCCGGATGGAGCGCCGCATGAGCGTGAGCGCCGCCTGCTTGATGACCACCGGGAGCTCCTCGGCGCCGCCATCCAGATGCACCAAATCGTTGGTAGGACGTTAGCCGGAACGGGAAGCGCGGAGCGTGTCGCCTCCGGATGGAACGAAGCGGGGCGGGCAGCGGCGGACTGGGCTGCCGTCGAAGCGGCAAGAGAGTTCTCGGCCGAGGTGTTGAAGGCGTCCCGCGCTGCCCGCGAGGAACTCAATGCCGACCTGCTCGCCATCATGGCGAGGTCGCCGTTGGGGGACCGTCCCCGGCGTGTAGAGGTACAGCCGAACGAGTGCGAGCTTCTGCTCCGCGAGGGCATCGGTCGGTGCTGCGACGCCTTCAAGCGCGCTGAGGAGGTACGTGAGGCAGTTCGTGTCGAGACCGATTTCGGAGAGGTCGCCCATCGGAACCCGAAGGCTCACGGTTTGCCCGTCATTTGCCCGATGAGGGACGCCACCAGTCCCGCGTCGAGTTGACCTTGAGCGTCGGGCGTGGCGAGCGTGAAAAGGGCGTCTCGGAGCACCTCATGGTCCACCGGCTCGAACTCGATGTCATCACGTACCTCGATGAGTTCGGCCCACTCACGAACGTCGCTACCTCCAAGTTCGCCGGAGAGGAATCGTTGAAGTACGGAGACAACGTGCGCCCGCCGGAGCACGACCAGGGGAGGGCTGTCCCAGCCGAACCGCGCGAGCCCTTCCGCAAGAGGCGCGAGCGGAGTTCTGGCGGCGAGAAGGGCTTCAAGTAGCTCGATTCGCGTCATGCCCACTCCAGCGAGCACTCGCGTACGGTGAACTTCATTCGGGCGTACTTCATTCGGGCGTTCCAGTTCTCCACGTAGAACCAGAGATGCACGAGGCCATCGTTCGGAGCAGGTGGCTACCCGGGGTAGGTTCGCGCGCGGAACACCTCGCGCAAGTTCTCCATGGATTCCGAGGTCAAACGATCCCCCTGACGTGAGCTGCGCAGGTGAACGCGTTGCGTGGCTCGCGGTGCCGCAGTGTGGAGCAGGTGTGGAGCGGAAATGAAAAACCCCGCGGCATCGCGGGGTTCTGAAGTGGAGGCGCCGGGAATCGAAGACGGCCTGGCGACCGGACGAGGGCCAAAGGCATTGGCGACTGTGGGGCTACGCTGGAACGCGGGTTCGGTCCAGTTCGGTCGGATGCGGCCCGGGAGCACCACTAGTAGGGAGCTCACTACCAGTTTGCCGCGACCACTCAAGTATGGCTGGCCTCACAGCGTGGCTGGGTAGGTTGTGGTCTTCACCCCATCAAGCTCCCGTGCCCAGGCGATCATGGCGCGGGGTACATCGCCTGCTTCGTTCGGATGCGCGACCGGGTAGTACCCGGGCCCAGGAATCTTCTCTCGTGCCCGCACGACGATCGCTGAGAGCGCAGGGAGGTCCCTTGCGCGGCACCTCCTCACGACGTCGCCCAGCGCTGTGGCAAGCAGGTCGCTGTCTGGGTCGAGCGCGTTGTACGGCTTGGGAAGGCGCGCCACGAGATCCGAGTAGGAGATTTCGGGGTGGGGGCTGGGCGTTCTGGTCCTCAGGACCGCATACACCGCATCCGCAAGAGGGCTCATGATCCCAGTGTATCCGCGAAGGCGGGCAACGTGAGGTCGGAGTGCACTCGGTCGGCTGCCGCAGCAAAGGATCGCGTTGACAGGGCGCGCGCGATACGCGAGCAGTTCGGGGCATGCCCCTTGCCATAACCGCTGAGCTCCAGCCGGAGGACGTCATCTTTTACAAGATCGACCACTTCGGTGATCCAGAGGTTGTCGGTGGCCGGATCGTCCTCGGGGGCGAGGCGTGCATGAAGGGGCTCCGCGCGACGGCGAGGTTAGGCCAACTGATCGTGGCCATCGGAGGCCGCACCGCCGGGAGGCTCCACCCGCCGAGCAGGGTGCTGAGGGATCGGCTCGTTTGGCTCGGCATCGTGGAACAAGTAGTTCCGGGCGCCGCGCCCGACGGTCGTCCACTGGTCATCTGCCGGGGAGTCTTCTTCGGCGAGAAAGGTCCGTTGGACTGGCGACTTCGATGGCCGGCGCTCGGTCCTTGGGTGGATCGGATTGGCCGGATGCACCGGAACAAGAGGACCGCGATCCCGCCTGAAGTGAGGGATGCCCTCCTCAGCATCGGGAAGTGGGCGCTTGCCGGACGGATGAATGCGCCGCGGCGCGCGGGCTCGTCCGCCGGATGTCCACCTCCCGGGCGCGCGCGAGTCACAGAGCGCGTACGTGGTCCATGTCCACCACGGAAGCGGCGCTGCTAGCTAGAGGGGCGGCAGCCCAAACCGGGGAGAGGAGAGTCAGCGCGCGGCGGAGGGGGCGACTACCGACGGAAGTGGCCCAGGATCCGCTCGGCCACGTCCGCCACCGCCTCAATGTCGGCCGCAGACCCGCGCCGAACGACGGCGAGAAGCCGGGTCATGGCGCGGTCCTTCTGGCTCTCCCTGTCGGCGACGCGAAACAGGTCGGACAACTCGGCCCCGAGCGCGAGTGCGACCTCTTCCAGCCGCGCCAGCGACGGGACCACGGCGCCGCGCTCAAGGCGACTCACGGTCTCGGTCGTAACGCCGATCCGTTCCGCGAGTTCAGCCTGCGTGAGCCCAGCGCGCTTCCGCTGATCGGCGACACGCCGCCCGAGTCTCTTCTCGACAGCGCCCATGGAGTCCTCGGGCGCCATCCTCGTGGCAGGCCTGTTCTGGTGACAGGACGTAGAAAGCCGTGTCCAGCTCCGAACTAGACCGAGAATGTTGAGTTCGGGTAGACCTACCAGCCTGGTTGGCGATCCGTACCGCCCTCAGCCCGGAGGTGGACATGAAGGCAGCCTGTCTTGCGGCTCTCGTCGGTGTGATGGCGGGCTGCAGCTTCGTCCCCGGGGTCGGCCCCGTGTACGAGAACGCAACCAAGCAGGACGAGCTTCGTGAGCGACAGGCCTCGGACCGCGAACAGGAACAGCGCCGGTGGGAGGGCTCCGAACAGTGGGAGGAGTCGCAGCTGGATGATCTCCAGAGAGAGCTTCGGTTCCACTGGTCCAAGGACATCACCTGCTTCCTGAACGCTGTGTACGACCGGTACACGCCTCAGAGCTTCGTCGCGGAGGTGCGGCAGGGAGACGAACGGCTCGGACGGAAGTGGAACGGGTATGGGCCGAGCGTCATCGCGAACATTGCGGCTGACGTCGCGGCCATCGCTCGTGTGCCGGGCGAGCCGCTCTCCGCGATTCGCAGGCAGTGCCGCGTCGAGCGCTGCGAGAAAGTGGCCGAGTCGCAGCGCAGCAAGCAGCCCGGAAGAGTCGTCCTTGTGGACGAGGACTGCGGTACCCGATAGCTGGCCGCGAGCTGGCCGATAGCCCCCGGCATCAACGGGCTCGGTCAGCCATTCTTCTGCGCTCGTGCTCGGCCGTCGCGGCCTTGAGCGCGGGTGATCCGCGCCATTGAGGGCTGGAGCCAGGCTGGCACGGCGGAGGTGTTAGCGGCGGCGGTCCAACTCGCCGTGCATGCCATGCACACAGCGAGGAGCGCGAGAGCACCTAGTCATCCCACGTCGCCCTACCCGGGTGATTTTCGGGCCTCCATAGATCCGTGCGCAGAGCGGAGAACCCCCACCGCGTTTGGCACTTATGCCCTCGGTACTAGACGGATTGGATGGGGAGGGTTTAACGAAATAGCCGCCATGAATGAACGACCTACTGAATTCTTGGAACAATCCGAGGTGAAGCGCCTCCTCGATGTCGCAGACCGCCGAACGCTTCAGGGGAAGAGGGACGCCGCCATCCTCGGCGTGCTCAGCCATGGCGGACTTCGGGAGGGTGAACTCTGCACGCTGAATGCGGGCGACTTGAAGGAGCACCAAGGGCGCACGTGCCTTCACTTCGAGACGCTCAAGAAGCGCACCGGCAAGACGCTCAAGCGGCAGGTGCCGTTGCCGGTGACGACCGTCAAGGACATACGGGCCTATTGGGCTCACGCGTACGGAACGGAAGCGCCATCTCTGGACGCGCCGATGTTCATGACGCTTGGGCAGCGGGGCCCATATCGGCCGGGCCGGCTGACGCCCAAGGCGATCGACGGCCTCGTGGCGCGAGCGGTCCGCGAGGCGGGCATCACGAAGCGGATCACGCCGCACTCCCTGCGGCACACCTGCGCGACGGGACTGCTCCAAGCCGGCGCGGACCTCGCCACGGTTCGGGACATCCTCGGCCACGCGACCATCACCACCACCGCGCGCTACCTCCACTCGGGCTTCGGCCGGAAGGTCGAGGCGGTGGACGCCCTCGCAAAGGAATGGGGCGGAAAATCCTCCTTTTCTCCCCCAACGACCGCATCTCCCGGTGGTGAGTCCAATGGTTAAGGCAGCCGAGGATGGTTGCAAGCGGGGTCAAATTGAGATCCAGGGAATGGGGGCGAATTTCGGTGTCGCTGAGCCCCGCCTGACGGCCATCCCCCTATCCATAGGGAGCCCTGCCCCCGTCGGTTTCCACAGGGGTAGAACCCCCTCTTCCCCCCGCGCGCCGTACTCGATCACCAGATCCCTGGCTGTCTTCCCAGCTGATGGAGCAGACAGGTTCACGCTGGATCACGTCCGGGGATTCGTTATCCCGAGTGAGCTTCCTGCCGGCGCCCGGCCTCCCCTTCGCCCGCTGCCAACCGCAATCGCGAGCCTGACCGCTCGCGGCGCTCTGAAGTATGAGCGCGACCGCTGGATCGGTGTCCGCCAGGTCGGCGACCTCGTGCTGCGTCAGCGGCTCGGCGCGTATCGGGGAGGTGATGCCACCAGGATCTCGTGCGTGTTCGAGATCAACATCATGCGCCGCTTACGCGCCCGGCTCATCCGGGACGGCCTGCTGCCAGCAAACCTCAGGTTCGATGGCGCGCACGACGACAACTTTGTCGAACCTACGCGCGTTCAGCCGGGAGTGGATCTACATGCCCTCGCTCTCGCCGAGTTCATGACCGCGCTTACCGAGGCGCAGCGCGCCTACACAGAGACGGTGTTGGACTGGTTCGGCCTGGCTCTCCCCGGTACACGTGCAGGCGTCGTGAGTGTTGAGCTCAACTGGGATGTGCCCTGCGACGTCGCCCGGCATGTGCCGACCGGCTGGTGGAAGCCTTGGAGCACCGGACTGGTCGGGGCCGCAAGGCGGATCGGCGCATTCGATGACGAGGACGAACCTCGCGTTCGCACACGCGCTGCGGTGTTCAGGCGCGAGCCGGGCGCCGCGCGAGGATCGACGACTCTACGCGCGGACTCGACGAAGGGGACCGGCGCGAAGTTGTACGTGAAACACAACAGGTTGGTGCGGGCAGAGGTGACGTATCAGGGCCGGTCAGCACGGCGCATCCTCCGCCACTCGATCCAGACCGGCACGGTCGAAGCGTTGGAGAGCGATCTCGTTTGCCTCGCGCGTCGATTCTATGAGGCGCTGTTGGAGGCCCAGCAGGTTCTCACGGATCGACCTGTGCTCGAGTTCGCTGCGATCCATCGGGCATTTCACCGCGCCGGCTCGTGGCGGAAGGTAGGTCACATCGTGGAGGCGCTGTCGGCCGGAGAGGCGTTCCACAACGCGGCCGGACGCTTCTCGTCGCCGCTCGTGAACCTCCGGAAGCTGGGCCTCGTCGAGTATCACGGGGGAGGGCTGTGGAAGGCGACGCCTGAACTTGCGCGGGCGTTCGCGCTCTATCGGTCGCGTGGAGAGGCGGCATGACCACCACGGCCGAGCGCATCGCACGCCAGGGCGCGGAGAAGTGGTGGACTGACATCGCGCGCGTGGCCCGGGAGCGAGGCGGCCTGCTGGTCACGCCCGAGTTCCTCGGCGCCGACGGGGCGGCGGTAGAGTGCATCGGCCCCTTCGTCGCGGCTGAGGTCGCGGCCTCCCGGCGAGTGTTCGGGTTCGTCGCCGCCTCTGGCGGGCGTCCGCACGTCGAAGAAGTGGCGCGCGTCTCCCAGGAACGACGTGTCTGGTCACCGCGAGAGGCCAAGAACCTCGTGTCTGGTCGAGGGCAAGGGCAAGCCTTCAGGCTGTCTGGTGATCGCGACTCCCACGAACGCCTGGGGGACGTCGAAGAGGGGCGCAGTACGCTCCATGTCTGGCGAAGCGCGCGGAGGTGGGTGCTCCATCCGCCGCACCGGCAAACGAGGCTGACGGTCGAGGAGCCGCCAACAGGCGCGGTTCCAGGGCTCGCCCGCGCGACGCGAGAGCAGCGGCGCGGGGCTGTACTCGCGCTCCAGGAGGCCCTGCGCGATCTCCATGTGGAGACGCAGGGGCGGGCGCGCTCGCCAACCCCGTCACAGGAGTTCCGGGCGTCATGGAACGCGCGGTCGTCCTCCGACGGCAAGCTGGAGACGGTCGGCGCCCTCGTGCTTGGGCCCGGGTCGCTCGTGTTCGCCAGCCCTGACGCGGAGTGGAGGCACGTCACTACCGCCGCCCTTCGGAGCGCGCTTGGGCGCGCATCTCCAGAGGAGGTCTTCGAGTACATGGCTCAGAGTGGAAATGGCATCACCAACGAATGGTCGCAGCCGTTCGTCGTGCGTGCGCAGAGCGCAGACGCGGCCCTGGCGCGGCTCATGACGCGGCTCCGGTATCGGGACAACGTCGCCGGTCACCTTCGGGAACTCTGGCTGGCCTGCTGGCCCGACATGGCGCGAGATGTCATCGACGAGGCGGAGGAGGTGACCTCGGGCCGCGCGCTCGACCCCGCCGCCGCCGAGTACCTAGGGCGGATTCGCACGGCAGCCCGAGGGGCCAGCAAATTTGACGAGGGCCGATCATGACGACGATTTCGGCGATGTAGCGACGCCGGCCGCGCTCCCCCTTCACTACGGGCCCCCGGTGCGGCGCAAGCACACCGTCGGGCCGCCCTCGCTTGCTGCGGGAGCAACTGCGAACGGGGCTCCTGGCGCCGGTGCAGTGGGCGACGTTCGCGTGCTCGTCCGCGCAATCTCGGCAGCCTCGCGCTTGGAGGCAGAAGCGGCGCCGGTGCTCGGGTCGCTGCTGCACGCGGGGCCGCCCCCCCAACCCGAGGGGATGACCATCAAGGAGGCCGCGGCCTGGCTCGGTGTCGATCACCGCACGCTGGCGCGACACCTGGCGATCATCCCGGCCGGCCCGGTTCCTCCGCTGCCACCAGGAAAGGTGCCGGCGCGGTTGGTCGGAACAACGCGACGAATCTTCAAGGCCGACGTCCTCGGCCTCCAGTCTGGTCAGGGAGGTGCGCATGAGCATCGTGTGGAGGAAGCGTCTTCAGGTTCGCGGTGGCATCGACAGATGGATCAACTTCGTGGACGAGGCTCCTGTGGATGAGGCGCAGCTCAAGGCGCGAGGCGTTCCCTTCCCCGCGAAGACCAAGGCGGAGGCGGTGCGAGTCTTCCGCGACCTGCGGAACGCGGCGCGAGAGGCGGTCACGCGTGGCGAGGTGGCGCAGTTCCTCGATGCCCTCGAATCGCGCGAACGCACGCGGCGTGGTCCCGGCCTCACGTTCGCCGTGTTCGCCGAGGAATGGTTCAAGACCTGCGTGGCGCCAGATAAGCGCGAGAGCGGCGTGGAGACGGACAGGTCGATTCTCGACAACCACCTTGTGCCGTTCTTCGGGGCACGACAGCTGCGCGACATCGATGCGCGCCTGATCGACCAATACAAGGCGCTCAAGCGCGGGCAGGAGCACCAGTACGGCGTCGGCTACGGCGCGCACACGATCAACAACCACGTTTCGGTGCTGCGTCGCGTCTTCCAAAAGGCCGTCGAGTACAAGCACGTCCCGACAAACCCGATCACGCCTTCTATGTGGCTCAAGGCGGACACCACTCCGGAGGAGTCGCGTGCGTGGTGGACGCCCGAGGAAGAGGCGAAGGCGATGGCGCACCTTCGGGACTGCTGGTGCTCCCGATACCCGGAGCGCTACATGGCGCTCCTAGTCCAACTCGTGGTGGGCATTCGGTTCGGTGAGCTGCGAGCGCTGGAGAAGCAGGACCTCGACCTGAGCGTCCCTGGGCTATGGGTGCGGCGGTCGATGGCCCGGAAGGCGGTCACGACCCCCAAGAACCGGCGGGCGCGCTTCCACGTGATCCCGCGCGGAGTCGCCGACGAGCTCAAGGTCTGGATGTTCAAGGTGGAGGGTCAGCTTCTCTTCCCCGGCCCCGACGCCGGACCGCTCGCGAACAACAGCCTCAACCGATGGTACCGGGAGTTGTCTCGCGAGGCGGGCGTTCGCGAGATCACGTCGCATGGCGCGCGTCACACTTCGGGGTCGAGCTACGCGGTGCTCGGCGCGAGTCAGAAGGCGATCGCGCTGATGCTCGGGCACGCCGACACGAAGGCGACTGAGCGGTACACCCACATGCAGGTCAGCGCCACGGCGCCGCTGGTCGAGCAACGGTGGGCGCTCCTCACTCGGACAGGTGAGGAGTAGGCGCGCTCGCAGCGCGCCACGGTCTGCTCCCGCGTTCAGTGTCAGGGTCGTGTGACACAGGAGAAGTGCGCCGCGCGTTGCCCGCCGACCGAGGGTCTTGTATGAATGTATGTGACATTACCTTCTTGGGAGCTCGTGGCCAGCCAAGCGTTCAAGTCCATCTATTTCCCTCCCGAGAGGACGGCCGCGGGGATCCGGCGCCGGCTCACGCTCGCCTTCCCACTCGCGGGCGCAGCCGAAGACGCGTGGGTTCGGCGCGTTCTCTCGCTGTCGAGTCCTGCTGTCCGGCAGCTGCTCGGGGACCCCACGTTCGAAACGCTTGAAGTTGGTGCTCGCCAGGCGAAGCGCTCTCTCAACAATCACTGTCTGTATCTGCTTTCACAAAAGGTCGCCGAGATGACGAACAAGTCGAGCCTGGCGCCATCGCAGCAACAACTTGCGCTTGTTCCCGACGTCGAGGCGTCTCCGTCGGTGGGCCTAACGTTCCGCGACAGCAAGAGGCTTCCCTTTCACCGTTGGTATCCATACGTGGAAGGGTTTTCTGCTGAGTACGTCGCCAACGTGCTCGCGCGGTTTCCAGGCACTCGAACCGTGTATGACCCCTTCGGCGGCGGCGGAACCACGCTTGTTGAAGCGAGTGCTCGCGGCATTCCCTCCGGTTACTCCGAAGTGAACCCGTTCATGCGGTTTGTTGCGGAAACGAAGGTCAACGCCGCGGCGTGGGCTAGGCAAGACAAGCGCGGTGTTTTCGCCAAGGTAGCGGCGGAGTTCCAAAAGGCCCTCGCAGCGCCAAGCTTCAAGAAGTTCGCCCAGCGCGTGGACCTTGGCTCGTACATGGAGGCGTTCGAGGAGCGAGACTTCTTCGAGGAGCAGCATCTCCGCGAGTTGCTGGCTTCACGCGACCTCGCTCGGTCGTTGACGGATCACAAACACGCGAGAGCTTTGCTGCTTCTGTCGATCGCCTCGAACGTGGTGCGCTCGTCGCACATGACGCGCCGCGCGGATCTTCGGCGGCGTAGGCCGGATGAATACAAGAACCGAGTTGTCGATGTCCCGGCGTTCATCACCGAACGCCTAAAAGAGATTGTCGAGGACCTGTCGGCGCCAAACGGTCCTACCGCTGAGGTCGAGCTCGTATCTGGCGATGCCAGAGAAGCGTCTGAGGGTCGCGCTTACTCTCTGTTCGTGACGTCGCCGCCCTACCTGAACGGCACAAACTACTTCCGGAACACGAAGCTGGAACTCTGGCTTCTGGGGTGGTTGAAGTCTGAGAGTGAACTCGGAACCTTGCATCGCTCCGGAATCACTGCTGGCATCAACAGCGTGTCGCGGAAGCGTGCGGACGTCCACGCGTTCGACGGCGTTGACGCGGTTGCGAGAGAGCTGGAGGGGAGGGGAGACAAGCGAATTCCGCTGCTCGTTCGTCAGTATTTCAGCGACATGCACGACATGTTCAAGGCATGTCGAGAGCGCCTTGAGCCCGGTGGAAGATTCGTTCTCGATATCGGCGACTCCAAGTTCTACGGAGTGTACGTGCCGACGGACACGCTTCTTGTCGACGCAGCGGTCGCTGCCGGATTCGAGCTGGAGTCGTCACGTGTCCTCGCGCGTCGGTACTCTTACGATCGATCGAAGTTGCAGCAGGTCGAGCTCGTCCTCCGTAACCCGAAAGCCAAGTTGAGGCCGGTCCGCTCGTCAACCAACAGCAGGAAGGTGGCGCCGTCCGGAACCGGAACCGTGAATTCGGCGGCGCAGATGAGCGAGCGCGAGATACGCGACGCCATCGAGCTGTTCCGGCGCGAGTTGCCGTACACAGCCCTTCCGTACTCGAAGCGCAACTGGGGCCATGCGCGCCATTCGCTCTGCTCATACCAGGGGAAGTTCAAGCCAGCGATCGCTCATTGGCTTGTGAAGCTGTTCACGACCCCGGGTGCGACGGTCGTGGATCCTCTTGGCGGGGTGGGAACCGTTGCCTTCGAGGCTGCCCAAGCGGCGCGCAACGCTGTGACGTGCGACCTGTCCCCGCTCGCGTATGCCGTAGCAACGGGTAAGGTCGAGGCGCCTTCCAGTGTCGATGTCGATAGAGCTCTAGGCCAGCTGGAGAAGGCCATCGCGGGACCACCCGTCACAGAAGCCGATCGGAAGTCCGCAGCTTTCGGGCTCAACGGCGCAGTGGAAGACTTTTACCATCCGCGCACACTGGAAGAGGTGCTGAAGGCTCGGCGGTACTACCTTGAGCTCGAACGGCCGACCGCGGCCGAATTGTTCGTGAAGGCGTCGCTGCTCCATGTCCTTCATGGCAACAGACCGTATGCACTCTCCCGGACGTCACACCCGATTACGCCGTTCCATCCTTCAGGGCCGGCTAAGTACAAGCCGCTCGTGGTGCATGTTCGGAAACGCGTCTCGGATATGGCCGCGGACCCGCTTCCGCCCGAGTTCATGCCGGGCAAGTCCTACCATCGCGACTTCCGCGAGCTACCGCGCGACGTCCGCAGCGCGGATGCGATCATCACCTCGCCTCCGTTCCTGGGGATGCGGTTCGACAGACCCAACTGGCTACGTATGTGGTTCTGCGGTTGGGGCGAGACAGACTTCCACACCCGCAGCTTGGGATTTCTTGAGCGGCAGCAGACTCGAAGTCTGGATGTCTATTCGGAGTTCTTCGATGCGTGCAGCGCCATGCTGCGGAGCGGCGGTGTTCTTATTGTCCACCTCGGTGGATCTGGCCATCACCGAATGGTCGAGCATCTGCAAGAGCTAATGGCGAAGCAGTTCCGCATGCTCCCTATGGTGACCGAAGATGTCACCTCCGTTGAGAAGCACGGAATCAAAGACAAGGGCCTGACGACGACGCACAACTTCTTGTTCGGGCTTCGACCCTAGTCGCCCACGGGCTCTGGGCGCATGAGAAGCGCCTCCGTGAGCTCGTTGAAGGCCGCCGGGTCTGCCGCGCGAAGTTCCTCGAACAGGTCAACGTCCGCTAGCTCTCGCACCTTCCGGGCGGTCGCGTTGAAGGTGGACGGATCCCAGGCTCGCGCGAATCCTGCGATGTCGGCTCTGATGCGGGCAAGCTCAGCGGCGCACACCTCCTTGCGGGCGAGCTCGGCGAACGGGAGGCCGATGATCTGGGCGAGCTCGCGAAGCTGTTCGCGGCTGTAGACATCGACAGGGAACCTATCCTTCTTGTGATTGTTGCACGCGTCGCAGAGGCACGTTGCGTGAATATCGATCGGCCAGAGGTAGGCCATCGGGCGGGTATGGTCCAGCTGCACCTCGCCAAGATTGAGGCGGCGGTGGCACCGGAAGCAGCGTCGCCCGAACCGCTCCCACACGATCGACTTCAGGCCGGCTCCCTCGCGATCTTTGATGGCGCTCAGCGCCTCCGGTTCACGCAAGAAGAGCTTGCGCTCTCTTGTGATGACCGACGACTCATGTAGTTGATCGACGGTCCGCTTGGGATTGAAGTCGTCGTTGATCCGCCACTTCTTACACGCTCGGCATTCGTTCTGGTGACCCGTGCGCTTTGCGTTGTGTTTGTGAAAGGCGAGCGTTGCGGGTCGCTTGGGGTTGACCGGAAGAACGCGCTGGCAGTAGGCGCACTTCTTGAGCGTGATCGCCTTCCCCGGACCGTCCACCAGAGCTGCACCACGCCAGCCGGCGTCCCGCTCGACGCCGAGTGCGTCGGTGTGTCGCAAGAAGAACGTTTCCGGCGCGAGGTGAGTTGAGTTCAGAAGCGAAACGTCGCCAGCGGGAAAGACGATGCCCTTTGGTGCACTCACTGGGCCGGCATCGAGCCCCCAGACGTGAAGCTCATTCGCGTATGCAGGGAGCTCGAACTGAATGGAGACGTCGCCAGCGGGTGCTTCGGCAGCAACTCCGATGCGGCCCCAATGCGCATCTGAGTGTAGCCGCGCCTGTGCCCCGAATGCGCGCCCCGAGATGCGAAGCTCGACACAGGAGGGCTTCGCCGTCCGTATGTACGCGCCCACGCCAAATACCGGCGGCGCTCCGTAGGGGATAGTGCACTTGAACCGGATGAGCGCCTGTCCGGCCCCGTCAAGACGAATGACCGCCGACGGCCTCTCTTCGAGCGTCTGATAGTCACGCCTTGAAGCGACAACATCTTGGCGACTCTGCTTCGCAAGTCGACGCACACACCCCTCCTTCGGAGGGGGCGAAGCGTGACACCCGGAGGCGTGCTGCACAAGGCCATGTGCGTGGGGAGGGAGTCGGGCGCGACCCCTCCCCCAGTGTGAAGCGTTCGTCGACACCACCTGGCGCGGCGACCAGCGAGTGGATCGGCGAGGAGCTGCACTGGAATTGCTGACCACAACCCCCGCGGAGCGAAGGCCGCCGAGCGGTCGCGGGCGCTGATCTCTTCAGTTGAAGCGCATCCAGTGCATGCACTGAGCGTCAGGCTCGTGTTGTATCGACCTCCAGGAGCCTTAGGAGGAGTCATGTCCGACGCGAAGCTTGTGACCGTGAAGGGAGCAGAAGCGCCCGCAGCGACTGAGGGAGAGACGGACCCACAGTCGATGCCGCCGAACGCGGGCCTCGGGTACTACATCTTCCGTTTCCTGAACGGCCCAAATGGTAAGACCGCCTCAGAGAAGGTCGGAGAGCTTCTCGGCGGGTTTCGTACGGGGCAAGTGAATCAACATCGCCTTGAAGTTATAAACGCCCTGGCGCGCTACGCGCTGCTCGCCGGCATTCTTGGCGCTGCAATCCTGCTGCAGCTTCGCGGCAAGTTGGATTCCGCGATCATCGGGCTCCTGTCGCTCGTGACCGGGTACATCTTCGGCCGCCAAAAGTCCGAGTAAGGGCATGCCCATCAGAATCCATGCGGTTGGCCGCGATGGCATCGAGCGCGTCTTCGACGGCGACCTTAAGCGCGACGGGCCGCGCTGGATCTACCGCATTCCTTGCGCGACGAAGCTCGACTGGTTCGAGGCCGTGTTCCTTGAGGTCGGAGGCGGGTGGATCCAAGTGGCGATGCTCAAGAACAACTGCGGGAAGGAGCACTCGGCAATGGGGATTCCCGAGGCACTGTTCGCGCGTGTCGTTGCGGACTCAGGCTTGAGTCTTCGGTCATCGCAGACGGATGACGAGCATGGCTACCGCACCCCCAGCGCGACCAAGGTTTGGAAGCGGCTCGAAGCACGTGGCCTCGCGCGCGAGGACAAGGCCGCAGACCGGTACATCTACCAGGGGGACGGGCGATCACCGTAGTGAGCTGCGTAGGGACTTGCTTGCGCCCAAAAGAGAAAAGCCCGCGTTGCCGCGGGCTTTGAGAGTGGAGGCGCCGGGAATCGAACCCGGGTCCGAAAGACTTCCAGTGACAGGTCCTACGCGCGTATCCCGGAGTGAATACGTGAACGGCAACCTCCGGGCCTGCAACCGCTCACGTTCTCGCCCTTTGATCTCGATCTCGGTAAGGCGGCTCGCCTCCCACCCAGATCCAGCCGGAGCTGACGTTCACACCCGGTACCCGGCGCTTCCGGGGGAACGCACGGCCTTTAGTTAGGCCGCGAGAGCCATGGGCTCGTTCGCGTTTCTGCTTGGTCGGCTTTTTACGTGGCCTGCTGACCAACCACGGCGCGCACCAGTCGCCTTCCGTCCTCCGTCGAAACCAGTTCGCCCCCAAATCTGCGAACTGACAGTCCTTTTCATAAGACCGCCGCCGCTTTAGTCAAGCGGCGGCGGCATCCTAGCACGGAAGCGGACGGCGGCTCGGTGGCACGTCCGGGCGCTTGCGTCCGGGAGGACCCGGCCGGGCGCCGCTCAGCGGTGCTGGTAGGTGCCGCAGTCCGCGTGTCCGCTGTGGCCCAGCACCACGATCGCCGACGCGGCGCACGTCATCGCGTCGTTGAAGCGGCACTCCTCGATGTGGCAGGCGCCCACGGTCCCGACGTCCTTGCGGGCGCTGTGGCGCCCCTTTCCGTCCGCCATGAACGCATCGCAGGCAGCGTGGTCGCTCCCGACGTTGATGGCGGGCGCGTGGCACATCTTGCCTGCGTTGTAGAAGCAGCTCGACACCTCGCAGCTCGAGATCACCGGCATCGCCGATGCCATGAGTGCCTCCTTTGCGGGCGCGGGTGGAGGAGAGGGCCGCGCCTTCGCCAGAGGCTAGTCACGCCATCCCGGCGAGGCGCGGCGACGCGGCTGGCGCCCGGCGGGCGAGCTCGCTCGAGCGCCCGGACGAGCGCAGGCGCGGGCGCTCCGGGGTCGGGGTGCGCCCGCTCCCGGCGCGCGCGGCACGCACGACTGCGGCGGTCACGGCGGCGTCGTCCTCGTCGGAGGCCGCCGAAGGGGTGCACGCAGCGTGCAACATGCGACTCGCCTCGGGGTGAACCCGGCCGGCGCAGCGCCGTCGAGAGGACGTAGCCGTTGCGAGCGCTCGCCGCGTGACGGCTTCACGCGAACGCGCGAGACTTCTGCGCAGCGAGGAGGTGGCACATGCTGCTGCGCGTCTTCGCCGTCCTGCTCGTGCTGTGCGCGGCGTGCGGGTCCGGGGGCGACAAGAGCCCCACGACGACCCCCGAGCCGACGCCGACCCCGGAGCCCACCCCGACTCCGACGCCGACCCCGGAGCCGACTCCGACGCCCACGCCGGAGCCCACCCCCACGCCGACGCCGACGCCGACGCCAACCCCCACCGTCACGTTCGAGCGGCTCGACTCGGCCGCCGAATGCGAGGGCCTCGTGCCCGCGTCCGCGCCGGAGCCGGTTCGCGCGACGCTCGTGCCGCCCGCCGGCTTCGCCTGCTTCACAGGCACCTCCGACGGCACCGGCGCGGTCGCGCTCGGCGCGCGCGACGGCGCCGGCAACGGCGCGTGGCGGGCGTTCACCGCCGACGGCACGCCGCGCTCGGCGTTCAGCGCGTGGCCGCTCTACACCCAGCCTTCAGGCTGGCAGGGGGCGGTGACGATCCCGAGGCAGCAGAGCGGGATCGAGGGCCTCGCCGTGCTGACGTTCTCACCCTCGGGTCTCCTGCTCCGGACCGTCGAGGTCACGTACCACGACGAATGGGTCGCGGCCGCCCGGTGGGACCTGCAGCAGGACCCCGCCGGCGGAGGAGCCCTCTTCGTCGAGTGGCGGGAGTTCTGGAGCAACCCGAGCTTCTGGACCAACCTGACGCGCGTCTCCGCCTCGGGCGACTGGGTGTCGCGCGGAGGCGACGGGCGCATGAACCTCATCGCCGGCGGCGTGTCGAACCGCGGCGAGGCGCTCACCTGGTCGTACAACGCCGGAGCCTTCTTGCAGTGGGTCGCGCCCGACGGGACCACCTCCGTGTCCGACGACGGCATCGAGGCCATGCGCTGGCTGTCGGGCCGGGAGGAGCCTCGATATTTCCGGCCGCTCCTCGACGGCTCGCTCGTGCTCGTCGAGAACGGCGCGTACACCCTGCGCCTCGCGCACCTCTCCTTCGCACGCGAGGACCCGCCCGCGTGGCTCGCCTCTCGCACCGGCTGGACGTTCCGGTTCACGCGCGGGAACCGCGGCTACGCGGCGCTCGAGCCCGCCGGTCGGAGCGCTCCGGACTGCACGCAGCGCATCGATCTCGTGTCGCCCACCGGGCGCCTGTGCGGGCGGGTCACGCTCCACGAGGACGGCTCGAGCTGCGTCACCGGCAGCGTGGACCAGGGCTGGGACGGCACGGTGGTGCAGCAGTCCGCGGCGGACGGGTGCGCCTTCCGCTGGTGGCCGCGCCTGCTCGCGGGTGACTAGCCTCGCGGGTGACTAGCGTCTCTCACCGGTTCTCGAAGGGCGGGCGGCCGTCCGGACGGCCGCAGGGGTGGCGTCGCCGCGGCGCGGCCCCAAGCGGCCGAGGCCGCGCCCGCGTGCCTCGCGCACGAGCGGCGTAACGTTCCGGGGCGTCGCGGGTTCACGTTCCGGGGCGGCGTCGGGGGCCGGCTCCAGGGAGCAGAAATGAGCCGCAAGACCCTCATCCTCATCGCCGCCGCGCTCGCGGTCCTCGTCGCCGCGGGCGGGATCTGGCGCTGGAGAGCGGGGGCCGCGGACGCCGAGCCCAAGCTCGAGACGGCGCGGGTGGACCGCGGCCGCATCGTGGCCAAGGTCACCGCCACCGGAACGCTTTCGGCGCTCGTCACCGTCCAGGTCGGGAGCCAGGTCTCGGGCCGCGTCGCGGCGCTGTTCGCCGACTTCAACACGCCGGTGAAGAAGGGCCAGGTCATCGCGCGCATCGACCCGCAGCTCTTCCAGGCGGCGGTCGAGCAGGCGCGCGCGAACACCGTCGCGGCGGAGGGGAACCTCGCGAAGGCGCGGGCGCAGGCCGCGGACGCGGAGCGCCAGCTCCGGCGGTCGGAGGCGCTCGCCGCGAAGAACCTCATCGCGGGGGCGGACCTCGACACCGCCCGCGCCAACGCCGACGGCGCCCGCGCCGGCGTGCAGGCCGCGCAGGGCACGCTCGCGCAGACGCGCGCGGCGCTCCACCAGGCGGAGGTGAACCTCGCCTACACGCAGATCGCCTCGCCCACCGACGGCGTGGTCATCTCGCGCAACGTGGACGTCGGCCAGACCGTCGCCGCCTCGCTCCAGGCGCCGACGCTCTTCGTCATCGCCGAGGACCTCGCGAAGATGCAGGTGGACACGAACGTCGCCGAGGCCGACGTGGGGCGCCTGCGAGCGGGAATGACCGCGACGTTCACCGTGGACGCCTATCCGGGCGAGGCCTTCTCCGGGGCGGTGCGGCAGGTCCGGAACGCGCCGCAGACGGTGCAGAACGTCGTCACCTACGACGCGGTCGTGGACGTGCCGAACGGCGACCTGAAGCTCAAGCCGGGCATGACGGCGACGGTGACCTTCGTCTACGCGGAGAAGGACGACGTGGTCCGCATCCCCAACGCGGCGCTCCGCTTCCGGGCACCACCAGGGTTCGGCCAGGCCGAGGGGGCGAGCGGCGGCGCCGCGCGCGGGGACGCCAGGGCGGCGACCCCGGCCGGCACGGCCGGGCAGGGCGCGAACGGCTCCCGCGGCGCGGGCGCAGGGCGCGGCAGCGGGCGCGCCGGCGATCGGAGCGTCTGGGTCGTGCGTGCCGGGCGGCCGGTGCAGGTGCCGGTGGTGCTCGGCGTCTCCGACGGATCGCTGACCGAGCTCGTGAAGGGCGAGGTCCAGCCGGGCGACGCGGTGGTGACGGAAGCGCAGGCGGCGCGCAGCGGGGGCGCGCCGGGCGGCGGGTTCCCGGGCGGCGGCCGGCGCGGGCCGTTCTAGGAGCGCGCGTGGCGGGACCTTCGCTCATCCGGCTCGAGGACGTCGCCCGGACCTACGTGATGGGGGACGTCGAGGTGCACGCGCTGCAGGGCGTGACGCTCACCGTCGAGGAGGGCGAGTTCGTGGCGGTGATGGGCGCCTCCGGCTCGGGCAAGTCGACGCTCATGAACCTCCTCGGCTGCCTGGATCGGCCGACGCGCGGTCGCTACCTGCTAGAGGGCCAGGACGTCTCGCGTCTCCCGAACGACGCGCTCGCCGCCATCCGCAACCGCACGCTCGGCTTCGTGTTCCAGAACTTCAACCTGCTCGCGCGCACGAGCGCGCTCGAGAACGTCGAGCTGCCGCTCCTCTACGCCGGCATCTCGACCGCCGAGCGGCACGCGCGCGCGAAGGAGGCGCTCGCGCGCGTGGGGCTCTCCGACCGCGCGGACCACCTGCCGAACCAGCTCTCGGGCGGGCAGCAGCAGCGCGTCGCCATCGCCCGCGCGCTCGTCAACCGCCCGCGCGTGCTGCTCGCCGACGAGCCCACCGGAAACCTCGACTCCCGCACGAGCGTGGAGGTGATGGCGCTCCTGCAGGAGCTCGGGCGCGGCGGGATCACCGTGGTGCTCGTCACGCACGAGCACGACATCGCGGAGTACGCCGCGCGCGTGCTCGTCATGCGCGACGGGCGCGTCCGCTCCGACGAGCGGCGCACTCCGCGCCCGGCGGTGCCGCCGCCGCCGGGCCCGCACGAGGCGGTGGAGGGGAGGGTGGGGCCGTGAACCTCCTGCAGACGATCCGGGTCGCGCTGCGGGCGCTGCGGCGCTCGAAGATGCGCTCGTTCCTGACCACGCTCGGCGTGGTCATCGGCGTGTCCGCGGTCATCGCGATGGTCGCCATCGGCGACGGCGCGAACGCGCGGGTGCAGAAGACCTTCGAGGCGATGGGCTCGAACATGCTCATCATCCTCCCGGGCGCCTCGACCTCCGGCGGCGCGTTCGGCGGGTTCGGCAGCCTGCCCACGATCACCTGGGACGACGTCCGCGCGATCCAGACCGAGGTCCCGGCGGTGCGCGGGGCGGCGCCCATCCTCCGCTCCGTCGCCTCCGTCATCTACGAGGACCTCAACTGGACCACCGCCGTGAACGGTACGACCCCGGACTACTTCGTCATCCGGAACTGGTCGGCCGTGCGCGGGCAGCTTCTCACCGCCTCGGACGTCGACGCGGGCACCAAGGTGCTCGTGCTCGGGAAGACCGTCGCCGACCGGCTGTTCGGGCCAGGGGCCGATCCGGTCGGCCAGCAGGTCCGCGTGAAGAACGTTCCGTTCCAGGTTGTCGGGGTGCTCGAGGCGAAGGGGCAGTCGCCGGGCGGGCAGGACCTCGACGACGCGGTGTTCCTGCCGTCCTCCACCTACCAGGCGAAGATCCAGGGCGGGCTCAAGAACGTCGTCTCGGGGGTGGTGTTCATCGGCGCGGCGAGCCAGGCCGACACGGTGCGCGCGGAGTCCCAGATCCGGGCGCTGCTGCGCGACCGTCACCGCCTGCAGCCCGGGGCGGACGACGACTTCTCCATCCGCAACCTCGCGGAGGCGGCGAGCGCGCAGCAGGAGGGGGCGCGCACGCTCACGACGCTCCTCGCGGCGATCGCGGCGGTGTCGCTCCTCGTCGGCGGGATCGGGATCATGAACATCATGCTCGTGTCGGTCACCGAGCGGACACGCGAGATCGGCGTGCGGATGGCGGTCGGCGCGCGCGCCCGCGACATCCTCCTGCAGTTCCTCGCCGAGGCGCTCACGCTGTCCATCGCCGGCGGCGTCATCGGCGTCGTGCTGGGGCTCGTCGTGGCGTGGCGGCTCGCGGTCAGCTTCGGCTGGCCGGTGCTCTTCCGCGCCGACATCGTGGTCGTGGCGGTGGCGTTCAGCGGGCTCGTCGGCGTCGGGTTCGGGCTCTATCCGGCGTTCCGCGCGTCGCGGCTCGATCCCATCCAGGCGCTGAGGTTCGAATGAGACCCGCCGCCCTCGCCCCGCTCCTCGCGCTCGTCGCGGCCACCCTGGCTCCTCCTGCGAGCGCTCAGGAGGCGCCCCTCGAGGCGCAGGCGGCCCCCGCCCAGGCGCCATCCGGCGCTCCCGGCGCGGCAGCGGCGCCGCGCGACGTGATCTCGCTCGACGGAGCGGTGCGCGCCGCGCTCGAGCACCAGCCGCGGCTGCGGCAGGCGCTGGCCACGACGGAGGCCGCCGGCGCGCGCACGGATCAGGCGCGCGCGCCGCTCCTGCCGCAGGTCGATCTCGAGGGGCAGGTCGGGCGGCGCGGCGGCAGCACGCGCTCGGCCGTCGGCGGCACCTCCTCGACGAGCGGGCTGGGCCTCTCGACGAGCACGACGACCTGGAGCGCCGGCGCCTCCGCTCGCCAGGCGCTCGTCGACGTGCAGCAGCTCGAGCGCTGGCGATCCGCGGGGGCGAGCGCCGAGGCGCAGCGGGCGACGGCGCGCGCGACGGAGCAGCAGATCGTGGCGCAGGTCCGGACCGCCTGGTTCGCCGCGCGAGCCGCCCGCGATCTGGTCCAGGTCTCCCAGGACTCGCTCGCCAACCAGGAGGCTCACCTCCGGCAGGTGGAGGCGTTCGTCGAGGTCGGCACACGCCCGGCGATCGACCTCGCCCAGGCCCGCGCGGATCGCGCCAACGCCCAGGTGGCGCTCATCCGCGCCGGGAACGACTACGTCGTGACCCGAGCGCAGCTCGTCCAGGCGATGGGGGTCGATCGCGCCGCCGACTTCGACCTCGGCGACGGCGCGCTTTCGCCCGTGCCCGGTGAGGAGGGGCCCGTCGATCCACTGCTCGCCGAGGCGCTCGCGGCGCGGCCGGAGCTCGCGGCCCTGGGGAGCCAGGCGCGCTCGGACGTGCTGTCGCGCGATGCGGCGCGGGCCGGCTGGCTCCCCACGCTGTCCGCGGGCGCCGCCGTGACCGGCGTGGGGCCCGCGGTCAACGAGCTCGACCGGGGCTGGAACGCCACCGTGACGCTCGGGTGGTCCATCTTCCAGGGGGGCCTCACCCGGGCGCAGACGCGCGAGGCCGAGGCGAACCTGGCCGCGACCGAGGCGCAGACCGACGCGCTCCGCCAGCAGGTCCGCGTCGAGGTCGAGCAGGCGCGCGCGGCGGTGCAGGCGGCGCGCGCCGCCCTCGACGCGGCCGGCGAGGCGCTCGTGAACGCGCGCGAGCGACTCAGGCTCGCCGAGGGACGCTACCAGGCCGGCGCGGGGAGCATCATCGAGCTCGGCGACGCGCAGGTGGCTGCGACCTCCGCGGCGGCGCAGCGAGTCCAGGCCGAGCAGTCGGTCTCCAGCGCGCGCGCGCAGCTCCTGCTCGCGCTCGGGCGCGCCGTGCGCTGACGGCGCGGGTCGGCGCCCGTGGCGGCCCGCCTCGCGGCGCGTGACGCGCTAGCTTTGATCGTGACGTCCAGAGCACAGGTGCCCGGCGCGGGGGTGCGAGCGCCCGCGGGGCTGGCGGCGGCCCGCTCGCCGGCGCGTCGCTGCCTCGTCATCCTCAACGCGCGCGCCGGAGGCGCCGGGACGGAGGACGTGGCCGGCCGGGTGCGCGCGGCCCTCGCCGCCGCGGGCGTCGACGCACGGGTCGTCGCGGCGGAGGGCGACATCGGCGCGACCGCCCGTGCCGCCGCCAGCGACGCAGAGGTGGATGCGGTGGTGGCCGCGGGCGGGGACGGCACCGTGAGCGCGGTGGCGGGCGGGCTCGCCGGTACGCCGAAGCCGCTCGGAGTCCTGCCGCTCGGCACCCTGAACCACTTCGCCAAGGATCTCGGGCTCCCGGCGGACCTCGAGGAGGCCGCGCGGGTGATCGCGTCGGGCGCGCAGCGGCGCGTGGACGTCGCCGAGGTGAACGGGCGGGTCTTCGTGAACAACTCGTCGATCGGGATCTACCCGCACGCCGTCCGCGAGCGCGAGCGCACGCGGCGCCGCCTCGGGAAGTGGATCGGCAAGTGGCTGGCGATGGCGTGGGCGGCGCTGCGCGTGCTCGTGAGGCTGCGCCCCCTGTCCGTGCGCATCCGGTGGGACGGCGGCGCGGGCCCGCGCCGCACGACGTTCGTCTTCGTCGGCAACAACCGCTACGACACGGCGCTCGTCGCGACGCAGCGGCGCGCCGCGCTCGATCGGGGGACGCTCGGCGTGTACGTGGCGACCGCGCCCACTCGCCTCGGCCTGCTCCGGCTCGGCGCTCGCGCCCTCGTGGGCCGGGTCGATCCGGGGCGCGACGTCGAGGCGCTCGAGGTCGCGAGCGTCGCGATCGAGTCGCACCACCGGCGGCTCGCCGTCTCGGTGGACGGCGAGGTGATCTCGCAGCGGCCGCCCATCCGCTACCGCATCCGGCCCGGCGCGCTCACTGTCCTCGCTCCGTGAAGACGATCGCCCACCTCTCCGACTTCCACTTCGGGCGCGAGGAGGCGCGCGTCGTAGAGGCGCTCGTCGCCGATCTCGCCGAGCTCCGCCCGACGGTCGTCGCGGTGAGCGGCGACCTCACCCAGCGCGCGCGCTCCGGCCAGTTCCGGGCCGCGCGCGCCTTCCTCGACCGGATCCCCGCGCCGCGGGTGGTGGTGCCCGGGAATCACGACGTGCCGCTCTACGACGTCGCGCGCCGCTTCCTCTCGCCCCTCGGCCGGTACACGCGCATCGTCACTCCGGACCTCTCGCCGGTGTACGCCGACGACGAGCTCTACGTGGCGGGGGTCTCCACGGCGCGGTCGCTCACGTGGAAGGAGGGGCGGATCTCGGTCGCGCAGATCGAGGACCTCCGCCGCCGCTTCTGCGGGGAGGGCGCAGGTCGGATGCACGTGCTCGTGGCCCATCACCCGTTCGCCCCGACGGCGGACCGCCCGCGCCTGCGCGTCGCCGGCCGGAGCGGCCGGGCGCTCCGCGCCCTCGCGGAGTGCCACCTCGAGGTCCTCCTCACCGGTCACCTGCACCGGCTCGCGAACGGCGAGGTCGAGCACCCCGTGGAGCGGCTCGCGCGGTCCATCCTCGCGTTCCACGCCGGGACCGCCACCTCGGTCCGCCTGCGCGACGAGCCCAACTCCTACAACTGGCTCGAGGTGGACGGCCCGCGGATCGTCCTGTCGGTGCGGAGCTTCGACGGCGCCGCCTTCCGTTCGGTCCAGCGGCGCGTGTTCGAGCGCCGCGACGACGGCTGGCGCGCCGCGGACGGCCGCGCCATCGAGACGCCCGCGCCGCTCCCGGCGCCAGCGGATGCGCAGCTCACGTGAGCGCCTAGAACCCGGCGGCCATCTCGCGCGCCTTCTCGCGCGCGAGCGGCAGGGCGGCCTCCACCTCGGGCGACAGCGCCTCGCCGAACGCGAAGTCCCGGCCGGCGATGGTGACGAGCGCGCCGGGCGGCGCGTGGCCGAAGATCGCGCGGGCGAGGCCCAGGATCTCCTCCGGCGTGAGGGAGTGGAGAATCGCCTCCCGGGCGGGTCGCGGGACGAGCCGGGCGGCGCGCACGTCGCCCGGCGTGCCGGCCACGGACGCGTCGAGGAAGAGCACGCCGTCGACCGTCGCGACGGCCTCCGCGTGCTCGGGGCGGAGCTCCGGCACCTCGAGCACCTCGAGGCCGGGCACGAGCGCGTCGAGCCCGTGCGCAACGGCGAGCCCGGCGCCGTCGTCGGCGCGGATCGCGTGTCCCATCGCGAAGGCCAGGATCCTCACGGCACCCTCTCCAGGAGCGACGAGGTCTAGCACGTCTCCCCCGGACCCGTCGCGTCCGTCGGTCGGGGGGCGCAGGCGGGGGAGCGTCAGAGCGCCGGGTGCTCCCCGCCGAGGTGGAAGTGACACCCCTCGCAGTCCATCTTCGAGCGGGTGTCCTCGAGGGAGCCGTCCTTCTCGTGACACCTGGCGCAGCCCGCGCCCGCGGCGGCGGAGGTCACCGGCAGCGGTCGCTTCGCCGCCTGCGCGTTGAGCAGCTCCGCCGCGCGGCGCGCGACGCTCGCGGTCAGGATCCCGCAACGCTCCTTCCGCTCGTCGCTGAACGACCTCTTCCCTGAGGCCTCGCACCATCGGGACACGGAGGTGTGGCAGAGCGGCGAGCCCGCGATGGACTGCACGTTCGGATGCGCAGCGGCCGTGAGCACGAGATCGGGCAGCGGCTCGCGCTCGTACCAGGCGAACAGGGCGTCCACGAGCGGGCCCGGCTCCTTCGAGAGCAGCTCGAACGCGGCCGCCGATCCGTTCAGCGCGCCGCAGATCGTCGCCCAGCCGTTCACCCCGCCGGCGCCGTACTTCATGACGTCGAACGGGAAGCTCGCGTAGGGATCGCCCAGCGCGTCCGCCACCGAGCCCACGAGCGCGTCGAACGCGCCGAACATGCAGTGGCCCCGCGCGTACGCGGAGAACGCGCGCGAGGCGACGCGGTCCGGGGCGAGCGTGACGTAGGGCCAGGGGACCGTGGCGAGCTTGCGGTGCGCGTCGGCCGTGGCGTGCTTCACCGCCGCGGCGGCGCTCGCGCCTCCGCCGAGGACCGCCGTACCCGCGACGGCGCCGACCAGCGTCGCGAACCGTCTGCGCCCGGTGACCTTGTCGAACATGGCGAGCCTCCGAGGCCCCGCGCCGCGCGCGGTCCGCGCGTTCGCCGGACCTCCGGAAGAGCCTGGGCGTCTGGCCGCGCGCACGCCATCGGGCGGTGCGTCGCAGCCACACGCGGGCGCGGCGGCCCGCGCCAGGTCGCGGAACGCGCGGCGCGTGGCCGCTCCGGGAGCTCAGCGGGGGCGGCCGCCCTGGCCGTCTCGATCGCCCCCCGCGGCGAATGCGCGCGCCGCGGCCGCGAGCTCGGCGAGCCGGGCGGCGACGCGGCCGTTGAACGAATCGTGCGGGAACGCGCCGCTCGCGTCCGGGGCGCCGGCCGGCAGGCCCGAGAGGAGCTCGATGCCCTGGTCGATCGTGGCGACGGGGTACACCCGGAAGCTTCCCTCCTGGATGGCGGCGAGGACCTCGTCGCGGAGGACGAGGTGCGGCACGTTCGAGGCGGGCACGAGGACGCCCTCGTCGCCGCGGAGCCCGCGTGCACGGCACACCTCGAAGAAGCCCTCGACCTTCTCGGTGACGCCCCCGACCGCCTGGACGTTGCCGATCTGGTCCACGGAGCCGGTGACCGCGAGCGACTGGCGCAGCGGGACGCCCGAGATGGCCGAGAGCAGCGCGTACAGCTCCGCCGAGGAGGCGCTGTCGCCCTCGACGCCTCCGTACGACTGCTCGAACACGAGCGTGGCCGCGAGCGCGAGCGGCGCCGCGCTGCAATAGCGCCCGCCCAGGAATCCCGCCAGGATGAGCACGCCCTTCGAGTGGATCGGCCCGCCCAGCTCGACCTCGCGCTCGATGTCCACCACCTCGCCCCGCCCGAGGCGCATCCGCGCCGTGATCCGGCTCGGGCGACCGAAGGCGCGCCGGCCCGTCATCATGACGGAGAGGCCGTTCACCTGCCCGACGCGCGCGCCGGCGGTCTCGACGAGGAGCGTTCCGCGGCGGATCTCCTCGTCTCTGCGATCGCGGAGGCGCCCGGCGCGGCGCTCCTGCGCGTCTATCGCGGCGCGCACGTCGCGGGCCGTCACGGTGGCGCGACCCTCGCCGGCTGCGGCGTGCGCCGCCTCGGTCACGAGGTCGTGGATCGCGCCGGCGTCGGCGGTGATCCGGGTCGAGTCGCCCGCGCGGCGCGTCGCCTCTTGCAGGACCCGCTCGACCGCGCCGCGGTCGAACGGCGGCAGCCGCTCGCGCCGGCCGATCGTCGCGACGAGCCGCGCGAAGTCGCGGTCGAGCTCGGGCGTGCGGGGGAGCTCGTCCTCGAAGTCCACCTCGACCTTGAAGAGCTGCGAGAACTCCGGGTCGAGGAGCGAGAGGAGCTGGTAGAGCACGCGATCGCCGAGGAGCACGATCTTCACGTGCAGCGGGATCGGCTCGGGCTCGAGCGTCGAGGTGCCCATCACGCCGAGCAGCCGCTCTGCCGGGTCGATCCGGATCTCGCGCGCCCGGATCGCGCGCTTGAGCGCGTCCCACGCGAACGGCTGCACGAGGAGCTTGCGGGCGTCGAGCACGAGGTAGCCGCCGTTCGCGCGGTGGAGCGCGCCGGCCCGCACGAGCGTGAAGTCGGTGACGAGCGTGCCCATGTGCACGTGGTGCTCCACGTGCCCCGAGAGGTTCGAGAGCGATGGGAGGTCCTCGTGGACGACGGGGGCGCCGCCGTGCGCGGCGTGCTCCACGAGGAGGTTCGCGACGTACCGCCGGAGCACGGGCGTGTCCGCGAGGAGCTTGCGCAGGGCGGCCGGGAGCTCGGCCGCGCCGTCGAGGGCCGCGAACAGCTCGTGCACCCGCTCGACGAGGTCCACCTGGACGGCGTCGAGGTGCTCGAGGACCGCCGGCACGTCCGCGTAGCGGCGCCGGAGCTCGTGGAGGAGCGCACCGGCCGCGCGGACCGTCACGTCGTCGTTCACCTCCTTCACGCGCTCGCGGTGCCGGCGCTCGAGGTCCGGCATCGTCCGGAGCACCTCGGCGAGCTGGTTCTGCAGCTCCCCGATGTCGCGCCGCAGGCGCTCCTGCACCTCCTCGGGCAAGGTCTGGAACGCGTCCGGCCCGATTATCTCGCCCTTGTTCGCGGGCGCGAACGCGAACCCGATCGGCCCGTGCAGCAGCGCGATGCCGCGCTCCTCGGCGCGCCGCCGGATCTCGTCGATCGGCGCCTCTCGCGCCTCGTCCCGCTCCTTCTCGAGGATCTGGACGCGGGCGTGGTAGTCGCGGCTCTCGAACGCGGAGGGCAGGGCGTCGCGGAGCTCCGCGACCAGGCGATCCAGATCGGCGCGCAGCTCGCGCCCGCGCCCGGGCGGCAGCTCGACGCGCCGGGGCCGGCGCGGGTCGGCGAAGCCGTTCAGGTAGCACCAGTCCGAGGGGGTGGGCGCGTCGAGCGCGGCGCGCCCGAGCATGCGCATCACGAACGTGCGCTTCCCCGCGCCGGGCGGGCCCATCACGTAGGCGTTGTAGCCCTCGCCGCCCACCGAGACGGCGAGGCGCAGCGCCTCGGTCGCGCGGGCCTGCCCGAGCGGTCCCTCCAGATCCTCGAGCTCGGCGGTGGTCTCGAACGCCATCTCGCGCGCGAGGCCGCGCGGCCGGAGGGACGCCGCGGACAGGGGGGCGTTCGGCATCACGCCTCCGCCCGGACGCGGAAGCGCTTCTCCAGCTCCCCGAGCTTCTCGACGATCCCCGTGTACTCGAGCTCGGACATCGGCAGCATCGCCGCGCCCACGAACCCCTGGCGGCGGATGCGGATGGCGGCCTCCGCCACCTCGCGGCGCACGGCGTCCCAGAACGGATGCGCGAACGCGTCCACCGGGCCGGCGAGCTTGCCGTTGCGGACCGAGAACGCCGCGCAGGTGACGATCGGCGGCCCGTCGAAGAAGCTCACCGGGGATCCGAGCGTCACGGGCATGAGCGGCATCTGGTGCGAGCCGCGCATCCCGCCCGCCACGAGGTGGCCGAGGTGGAAGGGCGCGAGCACCTCGCCCGTGGCGGGGAAGTCCATCTGGCAGCGGACGAGCATCACCGGGTCGTCCTTGCCCGTGTACTTACCGGCGATGTTGTGGAGCCGCGACGTCGCGACCGCGACCGCCTGCGCCCCGCTCGCCCGCGACCAGATCGACTCGACGACGAACCGCTCCGGGTCGCGGAGCAGCACCGCCAGGTCGTAGAGGTTCTCGGGGGCGTCGAGCTCGATGACGCGGTCCTGCATGGTGTGCTGCACGTCCATCACCACGAACCGGAACCCCTTCGTCATCCGCGGCGCGAGGAGGAGGCCGGGGGTGTTCATCGGGTCGGCGAAGGCGAGGTAGAGCGGGAGATCGAACGCTCCGGGGTCGGTCTTGTCGGCGGCGAAGAGGAGGAACGGCTCCGAGGCGCGCTCCTCGATCTCCAGCTCGGCGACGGCGGGTCCCATCCCGCGCACGTTCCCGCTGAACGAGTCCTTGAGGAGGTCCTGGCCGGCGCCGTAGAGCCCCTGCGCGCGCGCGACCTCGGTGCCCGCCACGAACGCATCCCAGGCCAGCCGGTGGATGCCGGAGTCGCCCGTGCCCTTCCGGTGGGTCATGAGGATCGCGATGTCGTCGCCGGTGTGGCCGACGTGGACGTCGAGGAGGAGCTCTCTCCCGGCCTCGCGGACGTGGCGCTCCACGGCGGCGACGAGCTCGGGCGAGGGCGCGAGGTGGCCTCCGATCGATCCGACGTCCGCCTTGATGACGCTGAGCGTGAGCTTCATGGCGACCTCCCGCGTCGCGTGCCCTGACGCCTTCGAGCCTCCCGCCACGGCGGGGGGCCGGCAATGCCGGACGTTGGGTTCGCCCGCTGGGGGCCGCGCCCTCGGGCGCGGGTGCCCGCCGTCCGCCGCCTCGCCCGCTTGGCGAGCGCGTCGACGGCGACCATCGCGGGGGCGCAGGCGGCGAGCCACGGCCACGCTCGGGCGGGGAGGGGAGCGGTGCCGAACATGGCCTGGAGGGGCGGCGCATACACGATCGCGAGGAGGAGGAGGAGCTCCGCGGCGATCCCGGCGACGAGGAGCGGCCCGGGACGGTGGGCGCGCAGGGCAGGCACCCGCTCGGATCGGCAGGCGAGGACGTTGCCGACCTGGCAGCAGACGATCGCGGCGAACGCGGCGGTGGTCGCGGTCCGCTCGGTGGCCGCGAGCGCGGCGGGCGCCGTGTGGCCGAGGAGCGCGGGCGTCGCCGCCTGGAGCTCGCCCAGCGAGAGGCCCGCGGCGTGCCAGACGGCCGCGAACGCGCCCATGCACGCCGCGGCCTCGGCGAGCCCAAGGACGCCGTAGGCGCGCACGAGGACCGCCGCGTCGAGGAGCCGGCGCGCGCGCGGCCGCGGCGGGACGCGCATGGCACCGGGCTCGGGCGGCTCCGCGCCGAGCGCGAGCGCGGGGAGCATGTCGGTGCCGAGGTCGATCGCGAGGATCTGGAGGATCCCGAGCGCGGGCGGGATGCGCAGCGCGGCCATGGCGAGGAACGGCACGATCTCGGGGACGTTGGAGGTGAGCACGTACGCGAGGAACTTGCGGGCGTTCGCGAAGGTCGCGCGGCCCTCCTCGACGGCCGCCACGATGCTCGAGAAGTCGTCGTCGAGCAGCACCACGTCGGCCGCGGCGCGCGCGACGTCGGTCCCGCCCTGGCCCATCGCCACGCCGACGTGCGCCGCATGGAGCGCAGGCGCGTCGTTCACGCCGTCGCCCGTGACCGCGACCACGCGGCCGAGCCGCTGGTACGCGCGGACGAGGCGCAGCTTCTGCTCCGGGTTCGCGCGCGCGAAGACGAGCGGGTCGCCGGTGGAGAGGAGCGCCTCGACGGCGCGGTCGTCGAGCGCGTCCAGCGCGGGCCCCTCGACGACGCGTGCCCCCTTGCGCCACAGCCCGACCTCCTCGGCGATCGCGCGCGCGGTGAGGGCGTGGTCGCCGGTGACAACGGTGACCGTGACTCCGGCGCGGCGGCACGTGGCGAGCGCCTCACGCACGCCGGGACGCGGTGGATCCTCGACGCGAAGAGGGCGAGGAGGGTGAGGTCCCGCTCGACCTCCTCGAGCGGGAGCGCCGCCAGCTCGGGGCCGCCCGCCCGCAGCGCGACCGCGACGACCCGGAGCCCGCGCGCGGCGAGCGCGTCCTCGGCGCCGAC
>NZ_JALCYX010000049.1:0-32782 GCF_022690695.1 Anaeromyxobacter sp. SG17 | reverse complement strand
GTCGAGGGCGCCGAGGTACTCCAGGAGGAGGGCGAGGAGCTCGGCGTGCGGCTCGTGGTCCCGCACGAGCTCGCGCGCGAGCTCGGAGGCGTAGCCGGCGCAGGCGATGCGGGCGAGGTCGCCGCGGATCGCGCCGTGCGCGCGCAGGACCGCGACGGAGTCGAGCCCGAGCATGTCCGAGCCGGCCCGCTCCCGCGCCTCCGCGGCGACGAGCGTGAACGGCTCGAGCGCACCGCCGAACCTCCGGCGCGACGCGCGGGCCGCGCGCGCGAACGCGGACACCTTCCCCCGCTCGTGCGTGAGGAGCGTCACGATCCGGTCCGACTCGCCGTAGTCGACGGCGCGCAGGACGAGCGCGGTGAGCTTCAGCCGATCCGGCACGGAGGGACCGTAGCCCCTCACCGGGCTGGGCGCCAGGCCCGCCGGGCGCCGCGGCCGCTACCGCAGCAGGGCGATGGCCGCCGCGATCGCCGCGGCGAGCGCGACGGCGGCCGCCACCCAGGCGCCCGCGGGAACTCCCCGCGCGTCGCCGCGCGGGCCCGCCTCGGCGGAAGCGGCCGCCGCCTCCTCGTACCGGAGGACCACCTCGGTCGCGTCGAGGCCGGCCGCGATCGCGTAGCTGCGGAGGTAGCCGACCACGTACGCCCGCGGCGGCATGCGCGCCTCCTCGCCCGACTCGAGCGCCTCGACCACGCCGGGCGCGAGCTTCGTGGCGCGCGTGACCTCGTCGCGGGACAGGCCCCGCAGCTCGCGCTCCCGCGCGAGCCAGCGGCCGAACGCGGCGAGCCGCTCCTCGGCGGACGCGCCGGGGTCGTCGGTGGGGACGTCGGGAGGGGCGGCTCCGGTGGGGTCGACGGGATCGGTCACGGGCTACTCGCCGAGCAGGGTGAGGCTGCGGCGGCACTCCTCGCCGTCGGCGCTCGAGGGGGCGAGCTCGGCGCAGCGCTCGAACGCGGTGCGCGCGCCGGGGAGGTCGCCCGCGCGCATGCGGGCGAGGCCGAGCTGGAGGTGCGCGTCGGGGGTCTTCTCGCAGCTCCGCGCGTACGCGCCGAGCTCCTCGACGGCCTCGGTCATCTTGCCCTCCTCGAGGAAGATGCGCCCGAGGTCCCGGCGCCCCTTGCAGTAGGACGGCGCGAGCGAGAGGCACGCGCGGAGCTCGGCGTGCCCCTCCTCCCGGCGCCCCATCCGCCAGAGCGCCTGGCCCTTGTTGCAGCGCGCCACGTACGGCTCGCGGTAGGTCATGTCGCCGAGCGCGAGGTCGAACTCCCGCAGCGCCTCGTCGTAGCGGCCGGTGCGCGCGAGGAGCTGGCCGAGATCGTTGTGCGTCTCCGGGTACTCGGGCCGGAGCTCGAGCGCGCGGCGGTAGGCGCGCTCGGCCTCGTCGAGCCGGCCGAACCCGAAGTCGAGGACCAGCCCGCGGCCGCGGTGGGCCTCCGCAAAGCCGGGGTCGACCGCGAGCGCCGCGTCGTACTCGCGGAGCGCGTCGGGCGCCCGCCCGCCGCGGAACGCCTCCACCGCCAGGTCGTGGTGGATCTCGGCGGTGCGGCGCTGCTTGCCGCTCGGACGGTGAGCGCAGCCGAGCGCGGCCGCGGCGAGGAGGACGAGGGCGAGAGATCGGGTCATCAGAAGGACGCGAGCAGGCGGGCCACGCGGGCGGCGTCGGGCGCGGCGGAGGTCGCGCCGGGCGCCCCGGGCGAAGCGGAGGGCGCGGAGGCCGCGGGAGCGCGCGGCGGCGAGAACAGCGGGACGCGGCGGAGCACCTGCTCCTGCACGTCCGCGGCGAGGTTACGGAAGTTCAGGTTGTCGAGCATGAAGCCCATCGACTCGAGGAACTGCAGCCCCTCGAGCTCGATCTCGCGGTACTCGTCCGCGGTCGTGAGCTGCCGCCGCGAGGGGAGGTAGACGACGTTCTCGCCGGACTTCTGGAGGTGGAGCGCGACGTAGATCGAGAACGAGCCGTTCGGGTTGCGCAGCCCGCACAGGTGGGCGGAGACGGCCTGCGCCGCCTTGCCAGGGATCGACACCTGCGCCTGGTTGATGCTCTCCACCACCGCGACGATCTGCTCGCGCGTCGTCTGGACCCAGCTGAGGCTCGGCTCCGCAGTGAACACGTGGCCCCCTGTCAGCGCGCCACGAGGACGTGCTCCTCGGGTCGGTCCTCGAGGTCCGCCGCGCTGCGCGTCATCTCGAGGAGCGGGTTGTCGATCATCACGTGGTCGCCGCCGACGTTCCCCTCGCCGATGACCACCCTGAGCGCCACCTCGCGCGAGCCGGCGGGCTGGTCGCCCGGGCTCCGCCGCGTGGGCGCGAGCACGACGCGGTTCGCTCCGGGGCGCAGGTAGCGCGTGACCTCCATGACCACCTGCGGCTCGTTCGCCTTCACCTCCCGGATCCACTGAGCGTTGATGAAGATCGCGAGGTCGTACTGCGGGCCGGAGGGGGCCGGGTGCTCCGCCGCGAGGAAGTAGCGCCGGGTCACCCGCGCGGGCGCGCCGGCGGCGCCGGCCTCGGGGGCGGGGGGAGGCACGGCCGCGGCGGCCGGGGTCGTGGCCTCGCCGGCGACGCGCACCGTGTAGCCCTTCGCCTCGATGTGGACGTTCCCCTGCGCGTCGATGACGACCGTCGCGTTCTCGAAGCGCTGGCTCGTGACGCCGTCGATCGCGACGCCGTTCAGGGTGAGGGACGGCTCGGCGGCGGCAGGCGGCGCCGTCGCGAGCGCGGCCGCGGCGAGCGCGAGGGCGAAGGGACGCATCCGCAGACTTGTTAGCCCCGGCCCGCCGCCCAGGTCAAGAAAGCGCGCGCCTACACGCCGCGCGCGTCGGGACCCCAGATCACCTTGTGGATCTGGAGGGAGAGCCGGGCGTCGAGCCCGTCCTCGAGGATCCAGCGCGCGAGGTCCCGCGGCGCGACCTGGCCCCACGCCGGCGAGAACAGCAGCGCGGCCCGCCCCTCGAGCCGGTGCCGGCGCACGACCTCGACCGACCAGCGGTAGTCCGCCTCCGAGCAGACGACGAACTTCACCTCGTCGTGCGCGCGCAGCCGGTCGAGGTAGGCGAGGTCCCGCGCCTCCTCGCCCGAGCCGGGCGTCTTCACGTCCACGATGCGGATCGCCTCGGCCGGGAGCGCCTCGAGCGGCCGCTGCCCGTGCGTCTCCACGGCGACCTCGTACCCGCCCTCGAGGAGCGCGCGCGCGAGCTCGGGCAGCTCGCGCTGGAGCATCGGCTCGCCGCCGGTCAGGCACACGAAGCGCGTCGGGTAACGACCGAGCGCGGCGAGGATCTCCTGGCGCGTCATGTCGCGCCCGCCCTGGAACGCGTAGGTGGTGTCGCAGTAGCCGCAGCGCAGATCGCAGCCGGTGAAGCGGACGAACGCGCAGGGCCGCCCCGCTCGCGTCCCCTCCCCCTGGAGGCTGAAGAAGATCTCGTCGACCCGCATGGCGGGCCATCCTTAACCGTTCCGGGGCGGGAGGTCACGCCCGCGAGCGGCTACTCCGCGGCCACCGGGACGCGCGCCACGGCGAGCGGTGCGGCGGCGACGACGGCGGTCCCCCCGGCGCTGCGCCGCAGCTTCCGGTGCAGGGCCTGCACGCGGCGCGGGTAGGCGTGGAACCGCGCGGGGATCTCCCCCTCGCGCAGGTAGCCGAGGATCCGGTTCGGCCCGGCGTTGTAAGCCATGAGCGCGACCTCCTCGCGGCCGAACGCGTCGAGCAGCCGGCGGAGGTAGCGCACGCCCGCGACCACGTTGGCGGCCGGGTCGTGCAGGTCGAGGTGGAGGAGCCCGGCGCGCTGGAGCTCGCGGCGCATCGTGGGCTCGCGGAGCTGCATGAGCCCCCGGGCGCCCGCGCCGGAGAGCGCGCGCGGGTCGAACGACGACTCGACCTCGATGAGCGCGAGGACCAGCAGCGGGTCGATGCGGGCTGCCTGCGCCTCCGCCACGATGGTCCGGGCGAGCGCGCCGCGGCGGTCCGCGCCGAGGGACGGCATCTCGGCCCCGAGCTGCCGCTCGATCCGCCCGACCGCGGACCCGACGGCGTCGCAGCCCAAAAGGCACGCCGCCGGCCCCGGCTCGGCGGGCAGGAGCTGCCGCGGCCCCTCCGCGAGCTCGCCCGGGAACGCGACCGCGGCGGCCGCGAGGCCGACCGCGATCGCGGCTCCGACGAGCCCGTGGAGGCGCGGCGGGGTCACGGCGCGCTCTTCTCCTTCTCCTGGGCGAGCGCCTCCACCCGCGCGGCGATGGCCTCGAGCCGCTTCTCGAGCTGGTCGAGATCCTCGCGCGAGGGGACGCGGAACCGGCTCGTGGCGCGGCGAATCGCGTCGTCGAGGGTCCGCTCGACCTCCCGTCGCTGGGCGACGAGCCGCTCGCCGAACTCGCGCGCGTGGCGCCGGACGTCCTCGGGCGAGAAGCCCGCCACGTCGGCGACGCGCGCGAACACCTTCTCGGCCTCCTGCTCGGCGGCGTTGACGCCGGCGAGCGCGTGGGACCAGGCGTCCTTGAAGATCTCCTGCAGGTCCGGCATCCCTAAGTCCCCTCGGGCGACTTCGCCCGCCTGGCGCGGCGCGCGCCCTTCTTCTCGAAGCGCTTCGCGAGCTTCTCGAGCTCGCGCGAGAGCTCCTGGACCTCGTCGCGCGTCGCGACGCCGAGGAACTGCACCGCGCGCGACTGCAGGTCGAGCATCCGCTCCAGCGCCTCCGACCGGAACGACTCGGCCCGGTCGCGCCACTCGGCGGCGCGCTCGGCGCCCTGGTCGCGCAGCTTCTCGAGCCGCTGCCTCACCTCGGGCAGCGAGAAGTCCTGCCGCGACAGGCGGTGAACGATCTCCTCGATGTCCTTCCTTCCGGCGCGGCCCCGGACCACCAGGTCCTTGAGAACCCGCTGCGCCTCCTCCTCGATGAGCCCGATGCGCGCCTGCGCCGCGACGAGCGGCTCTCGCAGGAACTCCGGCACCTTCAGCTTCCCGTTGTCCGTCTTCTGAGCTTCGGTCATTGGTCGTCCTCCTGGGCGGTCGGTGGGTTCCAGGGAGCAGGCAAACCCCCGCGACAGCATCCAGGTAACGCGTCGCGTCAGCACACGTCAAACGACCCAGTCGGTGCTCCGGACCGATCGACCCTACATGTGTGGCCCCTCTCCTGCCAGGGGAAATTGCCCCTGGAGGGTCGGCACCACACCTAGGGATAGGTCAGACGCTCGCCCGCTCGCCCGGCCCGTGGTCGGCGCCGACGGCCTCCGCGACGGAGCGGAAGCCGTCTCGCGCGAGGAGCTTCGCGAGCCCGTCGTTCAGCCGGCGCACGAAGCCGGGCCCGCCGTAAACGAGGCCCGTGTAGACCTGCACGAGCGCCGCCCCCGCCCGGATCTTCGCGTACGCGTCCTCGGCGCTCATCACGCCGCCCGCGCCCACGATGGGGACCCGCCCCGCCGCGCGCGCATAGCAGCGCCGGACGACGGTCGTCGCGAGCGGCCCGAGCGGCGCCCCCGAGAGCCCGCCCGCCTCGGTGGCGCGCGGGTGGCGCTCGACGCCCGCGCGGGAGAGGGTCGTGTTCGTCGCCACGATCCCGGACACGCCCGCCTCGATGGCCACGTCCACCGCCTCGTCGAGCGCGGTGGGCGAGAGGTCCGGCGCGAGCTTCACGAGGAGCGGCTTCCCGGGCGCGAGCTCGCGCAGGCGCCCCACGCACGCGCGCAGCAGCGCGTCGAGCTGCTCGCGCTCCTGGAGCTGGCGGAGGCCGGGCGTGTTCGGAGACGAGATGTTGACGACGAGGTAGTCGGCGTGGGCGTGGAGCCGCTCGATGCAGGCGAGGTAGTCCGCCGCGGCGTCCTCGTTCGGCGTCGTCTTGTTCTTGCCGACGTTCACGCCGACCGGCCCCATCCGCGCGACGGGGGGCACGCGGGCGAGCCGCCGCGCACACTCCTCGGCGCCGGCGTTGTTGAACCCCATGCGGTTGATGAGGGCGCGGTGCTCGACGAGGCGGAACAGGCGCGGCGGCTCGTTCCCCGGCTGCGGGCGCGGGGTGATGGTGCCGATCTCGACGTGCGAGAAGCCGAGCGCGAAGAGCCCCGCGATCGACGCGTCGCCCTTGTCGAAGCCGGCGGCGAGGCCGATCGGGCCGTCGAACTCGAGGCCGAGGCAGGAGACGTGCAGCTCGGGGGGAACCTTCGGCCGGCGGAGGCGCGCGAGCCCGGGCGTCACCCGGTGAAGCGCGGCGTGCGCGAGCCGGTGGGCTTGCTCAGGATCGAGGTGGAACAGGGTCCAGCGCAGGGCGGGCCAGATCATCCGGGGGGCGAGAGATACTCGATGGCGGGAGAGGATGCGAGCGCCTTCCCACGCCGTGGCGCGTCAGAGGTCGAGGATCATCACGATCGCGTCCTCGCCCTCCTCCTGGTAGTAGTTCGGCCGCACCCCCACCTGCCGATAGCCGAGGGAACGGTAGAGCTCCAGCGCCGCCGCGTTCGAGCGGCGAACCTCCAGCGTCGCGACGGTGGCGCCCCGCGCCTTCCCCGCGCCGTGCGCCTCGAGCATGAGGGCCCGGCCGACGCCGCGCCGCCGCGCCTCGAGCGCCGTCGCGATGTTCAGGACGTGGATCTCGTCGTGGACGAGCCAGAACACGATGTAGCCGAGCACCCGCTCCGCGCCCGCGTCGCGGTCCACCGCGAGCACGATGTGCGACCACGCATGGTCGAGCTCGCGCGCGAGCAGCTCGCGCGACCACGGGTTGCGGAACCCGGCCCGCTCGATGTCGACCACGCGATCGAGATCCTCCGGCTGCATCCGCCGGAACTCGAGCCACCCCTGCGAATCGACGGGACGCCGCACGCTACCCGTCCTTCCGCTCGACGTGGAGGATCCTCACGTCCGCCCGCGCGCGGAGCTCCGCCACGAGCTCGCGCACCTGCCCCCGCGCCCGCTCCTCCTCGAGCTGCGCGCGCGCCGCGTCGCGCGCCGGCCCCGCCGCGCCGGCCGCGCCGTGCTCCGCGAGCCAGCGGTCCACCTCCTCGTCGCCCACCCGCGCTGCGCGGCCCACCCGGCTCTGGACGTAGCGCTCGACCCTCACCATGCGCGCCAGCGTGACGGAGAGCTCCTCCTCCGTCAGCTCCGACTCCGCCAGGAACCGCGCGTACGCCTCGGCCGGGCCCACCTGCGCGCGGAACCGGGAGAGCGCGGCCGCCACCGCCTCGCGCTCCACCCCGTCGAGCCCGAGCCGCGCCGCCTCGTCCGCGAGGAGCATCTGATCGAGGAGCCAGTCGAGCGCCGCCCGGAGGGCCTCCGCGTCGAGGGGACGGGTGGCGGCCGCCGCGGCGCCGCGCGAGACGAGCGCGAGGCGCGCCTCCTCGGCGAGCTTCGTCAGCGTCACGACCCGCGGCGGGGCACCGGCCGGGTTCCGCACGACGGCGACGATCTCCTCCACGACGCGGGGGGCGGCCGCCGGAGGGGCGGCGGCGAGGAGCGTCGCGGCGACGAGCGAGAGCATGTGCCCCATTGTAGTGCGAGGGGCCGGGGCGGCGCGACGCCGCGGCGCTCCGGAGCGGCCGTGCATTGACGCCCCCTCCGGACGCGTTACGTTCCCGGCGTGCCACAGCGCGACCTCTACGAGATCCTGGGCGTCCCGAGGGGCGCGAGCGCCGAGGAGATCAAGAAGGCGTACCGGAAGCTCGCGAAGAAGTACCACCCCGACGTGAACCCCGGGAACAAGGATGCGGAGGAGAAGTTCAAGGAGGTGACCGCGGCCTCCGAGGTGCTCTCCGATCCCAAGCGGCGCAAGCTCTACGACGAGTTCGGCGCCGACGCGCTGCGCACCGGCTTCGATGAGAAGCGGGCCGCGGAGTACCGGCGCTGGAAGCGCGAGGGGGCGCCGCCCGGTGGGATGCCGTTCGACTTCGGCGACTTCAGCACCGTGAACGTCGGCGACTACGGGGCGTTCGACTTCGGCTCCATCTTCGGAGACCTCTTCGGCGGCGCGGGCGGGCCCCGCGCGCACGGCCGGGTCCGCCGCGGCCCGATCCCCTCCTCCGGCGCGAGCGCCGAGGCCGAGATCGAGATCCCGCTGCGAGACGCGGTGCTCGGCGCGGAGCGGGACCTGCGCCTCGACGGGCGGACGCTCCGGGTGAAGATCCCGGCCGGCGTGACCGACGGGTCGCAGATCCGGCTCGCGGGCCAGGGCGGCCCCGGCGCCCACGGAGGCCCGGCCGGGGACCTCTACCTCAAGGTGAAGCTCCAGGACCACCCGCACGTCCGGCGCGAGGGGAAGGACCTCTCCATCGACCTCCCCGTCACGGTCCCCGAGGCGGTGCGCGGCGCAGAGGTGACGCTCCCGACCTTCGAGGGCCCGGTCCGCCTCCGCGTCCCTCCCGGCGCGCAGACGGGGACGCGGCTGCGGCTGCGCGGCAAGGGGCTCCCCGACCTGCGCCACGGCTCGCGCGGCGACCTGTACGCGGTGGTCCAGGTGGTCCTCCCCCGGGCCTCGGACGCGCTCCGGAAGGCGGTCGAGCCGCTCGAAGCCCTGTACGAGGAGGATCCGCGGGCGGGGATCTCGTTGTAGAACCTCGCCCCACGGAGGATGGATGGGACTCTTCGATCTGTTCGGCTCGAAGGAGGAACGGGAGCGCGGCGCGCTGAAGAAGCTCGCGAAGCGCGTGACGGAGCGCTACGGGCCGCCCGAGAACCGGCAGAAGGCGATCCAGCAGCTCGGCGACATGGGCACGCCCGGCGCGCTCTCGACGCTGTGCCTGCGCTTCACGGTGAGGGCCGAGCCGGGCATCACCGACGACGAGGAGAAGGAGACCGCGCACCGGATCCTCGCCGACGCGAAGGAGGCCGCGGTCGGTCCGCTCGAGGCGTTCGTGCGCGAGCAGGAGAGCGGCATCGCCTGGGGCCTGCGGGCGCTCGCGGACATCGTGCCTCCGGACCGGCTCGTCGAGGTCGTGGTGCGCGAGCTCGCCCGGCTCGGGCGCGAGTACACCCGCGACCCGGAGAAGAAGCTCGTCCTCCTCACCTGGCTCGTCGAGCACCACCCCGGCGCGACGGGCGCGGAGATCGAGGGCGCGCTCCTGCCGCTGCTCGAGGACTTCTCGGACGACGTGCGCATCGGCGCGGCGCGCGCCATCGCCCGCCTCGCGCCGGGCGAGGCGAGCCGCGACGCGCTCATCCAGCTCCTCCTCCGGGATCGCGACAACGCCCGCGTGCGCGGAGAGGTGCTCGAGGCGCTCGCGCACCTCGGCGCGGACGTGAAGGGGCACCGACCGAGCGTGGAGGCCCTGCTCGTCGAGCCGTTCTTCCTCGACCGCGAAGGACGCGTGAAGAAGCGCGGCTGAGCCGCCCCGCCCGGGTTACACTCGCTCCGTGGACGTACAGGAGTCACCTCCGAACGGGCGGCCCTCCGGCGCCGCGCCCGCCAGTCCTGCGCCGCCCGCTCCCGAGCCCCCCCGCACGTTCCTCTCGCGCTGGTTCGAGCCGGTGCGCGTCTCGCGCGACGCCGGGGCCGAGCTGCAGGCCCTCGCGGCCCGGGGCAGCCTCGTCTTCGTGATGCGGTCGCCGGGGCTGCTCAACTTCCTCTACCTGCGCTGGTTCCTGCGGCGGCTCGGGCTGCCGACGCTCCGCGCGGCGCAGGGCTTCCCGGGCTTCTTCGGCTGGATCGCGCGCGTGCGCCGCAGCCGGCGCGCGTTCGAGGACGCGCTCGCGACGGGCGACGCGAGCCTGCTGTTCCTCGGCCGGCCCACCGAGAAGGATCCCTTCGCCGCGCTGGTGCGCATCCAGCGCGACCTCTTCCAGCCGGTGTTCCTCGTCCCCGTCCTGCTCGTCTGGAGCCGCCGGGCGCAGAAGCTGAAGCCGTCATTCTGGGACCTCCTGTACGGCTCGCCGGAGGCACCGAGCGCGTTCGCGAACGCGGTCGGCTTCCTGCGGAACTTCCGGCGCGCGCTCTTCGACGTGGGCCGGCCGCTCGACCTGCAGGCCCACCTGCGCGAGCGCCCCGACGAGCCGGACGCGATCGTGGCCCGCAAGATCCGCGGCGCCCTCCACCAGCACCTCGCGCGCGTGTTCCGCACCGTGGTGGGGCCGCCGCTCAAGGCGCCCTCCCGCGTGCGCGAGAAGGTGCTGCGGGATCGCACGCTGCGCGCCACCATCGAGGCGGTGGCGGCCGAGACCGGCCGTCCGTCGACCGCGCTCGTGGCGGAGGCGGAGAAGGACCTGAAGGAGATCGCGAGCCGCTACGACCCGACGTTCGTCGGCTTCCTGCGCGGGCTCCTCGCCTGGATGTTCGGCCGGCTCTACCGCAGCGTCGAGGTGGACGAGGCGGGGCTCGCGCGCCTGAAGCGCGCCGCGGCCGAGGCGCCCGTGGTGCTGTGCCCGAGCCACAAGAGCCACGTGGACTACCTCGTCGTCTCCTGGCTCCTGTACGAGCACGGCATGACGCCGCCGCACGTCGCGGCCGGCATCAACCTCTCCTTCTGGCCGTTCGGCCCGATCGCGCGGCGCGGCGGCGCGTTCTTCATCCGCCGCAAGGTGAAGGGCGATCGCATCTACACCGCGGTCCTGCGCGCCTACGTGAAGCACCTCCTGCGCGACCGGTTCCCGCAGGAGTTCTACGTCGAGGGCGGCCGGAGCCGGACCGGGAAGCTCCTCCCCCCGAAGAGCGGCCTGGTCTCGATGGAGGTCGACGCCTGGCTCGACGGCGCGGCCGACGACATCCTCTTCGTCCCGATCGCGATCGACTACGAGAAGCTCATCGAGGCCTCGAGCTACGTGCGCGAGCTCTCCGGGGCGGAGAAGCAGAAGGAGAGCCTCCGCGGGCTCCTGGGCGCGGCGACCGTGCTCTTCCGCCGGTACGAGCGGCTGTACGTGCAGTTCGAGGAGCCGATCTCGCTGCGCGAGGTCGCGTCGGAGCGGCTCGGCCAAAGCGCCGCCACGCTCGCGGTGGACGACGCCTGGGGCGGCGAGGGGGAGCGGGTCGCGCGCGGCGCCCCCGGCGAGGGGAAGCGCGCCCTCGTCCAGGCGCTCACGAACCGCGTCGCCTACGGGATCAGCCGGGCGGTCACGATCACGCCGGTGGGCCTCGTGGCCGCGACGCTCCTGTCGCACGGGCGGCGCGGCATGACCGCGGCGGAGTTCGCGCGCCGCATCGAGCTCCTCCGCTACATGGCGGCCGAGGGGGGCGCGCGCTTCGGGCGCGACCTGGCGGGGGCGCCGTCGGATCCGCGCCAGCCGGGCGCGATCGCCGACGCGGTGCGGCGGCTCGCGCTCGGCGGGACGGTGCGCATCGAGGTGGCGGCCGGCGACACCATCTACCTCGTCCCCGACGAGAAGCGTCCGGTGCTCGACTACCACCGCAACGCGGTCATCCACCGCTTCGTGGCGCCCGCGGTGGTCGCCGCCGCCCTCCGGGCCGAGGGCGGGGAGGCCCCGCTCCTCGTCCTGCGCCAGCGCGCCCTGTGGCTGTCGCGCCTCTTCAAGCTCGAGTTCATGTACCAGGTCGGCTCGGCGCCGGAGGAGATCCTCCAGCAGAACCTCGCCTTCCTCGCCCGCGTCGGGGCCGTGACGCGGGACGGCGACCGGGTGCGGCCGGGATCCGAGCCGGAGCTCCTCGCGTTCCTCGCGGAGCTCCTGCGGGCCTACCTGGAGGCCTATCGCCTGGCGGCGGCGACGGCGCTCTCCGTCCTCTCCCCGGCAGCCGGCGCGCCAGCCGCCGCGCCGGACCGGCGCGCGCTGGTGCGCGAGGCGCTCGAGCGGGGTCGCGCGGCCTTTCTTTCCGGGGAGATCCAGCTCCGCGAATCCCTGTCGAAGGCCACGCTCGAGAACGCGATCGAGTGGCTCGCGACGCAGGGCGTCATCGCCGAGGAGGCGGGAAAGCTTCGCCTCGCCGACGCGGACGGCGCGTCGCTGCGGGCGATCGTGGACGGGATAACTCGGCATACTGCCGCGTGATTTGGGCCGGGGTCTCTTCCCAGCCTACATCGAGCGCGGTAACCTTCGCCTCCACCCGCGCAGCTAAATCCGCGCAGCTCTGCCGCAGCACCCGGAGTCGTACCGAGCCTCGTCCTGCGTGACGGACGATACCCAGGAGGCTGATCGAATGTCGGACCGCATCCAGCACAAGGGCCTGAAGGCGAAGGTGATGTCCGCCGAGGCCGCCGCCGCGTTGATCCCCAGCGGCGCAGTCCTAGGCGCCAGCGGCTTCACCGGCGCCGGCTACCCGAAGGCCGTCCCGATCGCGCTCGCGAAGCGCGCCGTCGACGAGCGCCTCAAGGGCAAGCCGTTCAAGGTGAGCCTGCTCACGGGTGCCTCCACGGGCCCCGAGCTCGACCAGGTGATGGGCCTGACGGAGGCGGTCAGCTTCCGCTTCCCGTACAACGGCGACGCCGTCATGCGCGAGAAGTTCAACGCGGGCGTCATCGAGTACCAGGACATGCACCTCAGCCACGCCGGGTCGCTCGTCCGGTACGGCTACTACGGTCGTCCGGACAACAAGATCGACTTCGCCCTCGTCGAGGTCACCAAGATCCGCGAGGACGGCTCGGTCATCTTCTCGTCGTCGGTCGGCGCGAACACCGCGTACCTCGAGACGGCGGAGAAGATCATCCTCGAGGTGAGCGAGTGGCAGGACGAGCGGCTCGAGGGGATGCACGACGTCCTCTCCGTCCCCGGCAAGCACGGTGATCGCATTCCGATCCCTGTCCTCAAGGCGGACGACCGCGTCGGCACCCCGCACTACAACCTCGACGTCTCGAAGGTCGTCGCGGTGGTGATGTCGAGCTACCCGGACCGCAACGCGCCGTTCAAGGCGCCCGAGGCCGACCACAAGCGCATCGCCCAGCACATCCTCGACTTCCTCGACGGCGAGGTGAAGGGCGGCCGGCTCCCGAAGAGCCTCACGCCGCTGCAGTCGGGCGTCGGCAACATCGCGAACGCCGTTCTCGTCGGCCTCAACGAGGGCCACTTCGAGAACATGACGAGCTACACCGAGGTCATCCAGGACGGCATGCTCGACCTGCTCGACTCCGGCAAGCTCCGCATCGCCTCGGCGACGGCGTTCTCGGTCTCCCCGGCCGGCCAGGAGCGCTTCAACAAGAACATCGAGCGCTACCGCAAGCAGATCATCCTGCGCCCGCAGGACGTGTCCAACCACCCCGAGGTCATCCGCCGCCTCGGCTGCATCGCGATGAACGGGTTCGTCGAGGCCGACATCTACGGCCACGTGAACTCGACGCACATCGTGGGCAAGGGCATCGAGAACGGCATCGGCGGCTCGGCCGACTTCGCCCGCAACTCGGCGTACACCATCTTCATGTCTCCGTCGGTGGCCAAGGGCGGGAAGATCTCCGCCATCGTGCCCTTCGCGTCGCACATCGATCACACCGAGCACGACGTGAGCGGCATCGTGACCGAGTACGGCTTCGCCGACCTGCGCGGGAAGAGCCCGAAGCAGAAGGCGAAGGAGATCATCGAGAAGTGCGCCCACCCGGAGTTCCGCCCGATCCTGTGGGACTACTACAACCGGTCGATGAAGAACCCGAGCGCCGGCCTGCACTCGCCGCACATGCTGGACGAGGCGTTCTCGTTCCACACCCGGTACCTCAAGACCGGGGACATGCGCCCGAAGAAGTAGTCGCGCGCCCCACCCCCGTCGTGCCGACGAGCGGCGGTCCCCCGGGACCGCCGCTCTTTTTTATCGGTCCGCGCCCCCGCCCCCGCCTAATCTCCCGCCATGCCCGAGCTCGATCTCGACCTTGCGATGACGACCGCGCGGCGCGCGGTGGAGGCGGCCACGGAGGCGAGCCTCGCCCACTTCCGGCGCGGCGTGCGCGTGGAGGTGAAGCCCGATCGCACCCCCGTCACCGCCGCCGATCGCGAGTCCGAGGCCGCGATCCTCGCCGTCGTCCGCGCGGCGTTCCCGGACCACGCCTTCCTCGGCGAGGAGACCGGAGCGCACGCGGGCGCCGCGGGCACCCGCTGGATCGTGGATCCGATCGACGGGACCAAGGGCTTCACCCGCGGGCGGGGCTTCTGGGGCCCGCTCGTGGCGCTCGAGCACGAGGGCGCGGTCGTGGCCGGCGCCATGGCCCTGCCCGCGCTCGGGGAGACCTACTGGGCCGCCCGCGGGAAGGGCGCCTGGCTGCGGGCCGGCGACGGCGCGCCGCTGCGCCTCCAGGTGTCGAAGATCGGGGCGTGGGAGGACTCCACGCTCTCGCTCGGCGAGCCGCACGTGCTGTTCCGCCCGCCGATGCTGGAGCGGGTCGCCGCGCTCGCGACGAGCGCGCAGTGCGCCCGCTGCTACGGCGATCTGGCCGGCGCCGCCCTGGTGCTGCAGGGGAAGGCCGAGGCCTGGATCGAGGCGGGCGTGCAGATCTGGGATCTCGGGCCGTTGCCGGTGCTCGCCGAGGAGGCAGGCGGCAGGTTCACCGACCTCGACGGGCACCCGACGGTCGCGTCGGGGAGCTGCGTCCTGTCGAACGGGCTCGTGCACGATCACGTGCTGCGGGCGCTCGGCGGGCGCTGAGCTCGAGCCGCACGACCGGGCGCGTCGGGCTGCGGCGCGCGACCTCCTCGAACCCGAGCGCCTCGAACGTGGAGGCCGCCCCGGTGTAGAGGAACGCGTCGCCGAGCCGCGCGCTCGAGTCCACCGGGTACGCCTCGATCGCCGGCGCGCCGTGCGCGCGGGCATGGGCCGCCGCCGCCTCGACGAGCGCGCGGGTCACGCCGCGGCGCCGGTGAGAGCGCGCCACGAAGAAGCAGGTGATCGACCAGACCGGCCGCGCGTCCACCGGCGCGAGGTTCCGCGAGCGCGCCAGCCGCGGGTAGGCCGCGCGAGGCTCCACTGCGACCCACCCGACGGGGACGGCGCCGTCGTAGGCGAGCAGCCCGGCGACGTGCCCGGCCGCGACGTACGCCGCGAGCGCGCGCCGGTTCCCCTCCCCCTTCCCGGCCTCGAACTCTGCGCGCGGCACGCGCCACCACATGCACCAGCAGCCGGCGCACGCACCGCGCGGCCCGAAGAGCCGCTCGAGGTCCGCGAAGCGCGCCGGCGTGGCCGGATGGATCTCGAGCTTCGCGGCGGGGGGCCTCGGGGCGCGAGCGGGGGGCATCCCGGCTCCCTAGCGAGCCGGGCGCTCGCGCGCCCGGGATCCGTGAGCGACCGCGGGTGACGCCGGAGGGCTACTGGGCGCGGCGGAACAGATCCACGACCGCGCCCGCGCGACCCGCCACGCGCGCCCGCCCGCGGGCCCACTCGCGCAGGCTCTTGATCTGGTCCTCGTACGTGCGGAAGAGCGGCACCAGGTCCTGCGCGACGCGCCGCAGGTCGCCCGTCTCCACGTCGCGGCCCAGCGCGTAGGCGCGGTGGAGCGCCCCCACGACGACCTGCTCGAGCTCGGCGCCCGAGTACTCCACGCAGAGCTCGGCGACGGCGCCGACGTCGATCTGCTCGGCGTCGCGGCCCCGGCGGCGGAGGTGCAGGCCGAGGATCTCCCGGCGCGCCTCGGGGTCGGGGAGATCCACGAAGAACAGCTCGTCGAACCGGCCTCGCCGGAGGAGCTCGGGCGGAAGCCGCGACACGTCGTTCGCGGTCGCCACCACGAACACGGGCCCGCGGCGCTCCTGGAGCCAGGTGGAGAACGCGCCGAGGAGCCGCGCGGCGCGGGGCTCGCCGCCGTCCCCCGGGGCGCTGCCCGCGAAGCCCTTCTCGATCTCGTCGACCCACAGGGCCACGGGCGCCAGCGCCTCGGCGGCCTCCAGGGCGGCGGAGAGCCGCTCCTCGGCGGCGCTCGCCCCGAGGACGCGCGGCAGGTCGAGCCGGAGGATCGGCACGCCCAGCCGCGCCGCGGCCGCCTTCGCGGCGAGCGACTTCCCGCAGCCCTGCACGCCCACGAGCAGCACGCCGCGCGGGGGCGGCAGGCCGAAGCGGGACGCGTCCGGGTCGAACGCGAGCGCGCGCTCCTCCATCCAGGCCTTGAACCCGGCGAGCCCGCCCAGGTCCGACGGACCCTCCGCGCTCTCGACGAGCTCGAGGCCCAGGTCGCGCGCGAGGAGCCGCTTCTTCTCCGCGGCGATGATCGCCTGCCCGGCGGCGCCGAGGGTCGGGTCGCGCCGGAGCGCGCGGGTGAAGGCGCGGCGCGCCTGCCCCTCGGACAGCCCGCGGGCCGCGACGAGCGCGCGGTGGCGGACCTCCGGCGCGAGCGCCGCCGCCGGGGCCGGGTGCGCGAGGCCCACCTGCACGGCCTCGAGCAGGGCGGCGAGCTCGCCGTCGTCCGGGAGCGGCAGCCGGAGCACCGCGACGTCGGCGGCGAGACCGTCCGGGACGGCGAGCCGCGGCGCGACGATGGCGAGGCAGCGCCCCTCCGCGGCGAGCCGCGGGAGGAGATCGCGGACCCGGCGAACCGTCAGCGGATCGCGCAGGGCCTCGTGGAAGTCGAGCGCGACCACGATGAGCGGCGCCGGCGCCCGGGCGAGGGCCTCGAGCAGCGCGGCGGGCTCCTTGGCGGCGGGCGCGAGCCCCTCGAGGCCGCGCGGGGCAGACCAGACGGCGGCCCGCGCGCCGAACCCCGCCGCGGCGGCCTCGCACACCGCCACGGCCCGCTCCTCCTCGGCCGTCACGATGTAGAGGAGCGGCGTCCCCGCCGACCAGAGCTCCGCGATCTCCTGGGCGATGGCGCTCACGCGCTGGCCTCCACGTCGGCGGTGGCGCGGAACGCCTCCTCGAACGAGGTCGCCCCCGCCGCGATCTTCCGGACCGCGTGCCCGCGCAGGGACTCGAGCCCGTCCTGCCGCGCGGTCCGCGCCAGCACCTCGGGCGTCGCGCCCTCCGCGATGAGGTGGCGCAGCCGCGCGTTCACCGGCAGCACCTCGAAGATGCCGGTCCGGCCGTAGTACCCGGTGTGCCGGCACTTCGGGCAGCCCTGCCCGCGGCGCGCGAGGAGCTGGCCCGCGTGGTCCTCCGGGTGAGGCACGCCGAGCGCGTGGATCTCGTCCGCGGTGAGCGGCACGTCGCTCGCGCAGGAGGGGCAGACCTGCCGGACGAGCCGCTGCGCCACGATGCCCGTGAGCGTCGCGGCGACGAGGAAGCTCGGCACGCCGAGGTCGCGCAGGCGCGCGATGGCGCTCACGCTGTCGTTCGTGTGGAGCGTCGTGAGGACCATGTGCCCCGTGAGCGCGGCCTGGACGGCCTGCGTGGCGGTCTCGCCGTCGCGGATCTCACCCACCATGATGACGTCGGGGTCCTGGCGCAGCACGTGGCGCAGCGCCTCGGCGAAGCCGGTGCCGGTCTTCGCGTTCGCCGCGATCTGGTTGAACTCCTCGTGCACCATCTCGATGGGATCCTCGATGGTGACGACGTTCACCTCGGGCGAGGCGAGCGCCTGGAGCGCGGAGTACAGGGTGGTCGTCTTCCCGCTGCCGGTCGGCCCGGTCACCACCACGAGCCCGTGAGGCCGCACGAGCCACCGCTCGAGCTGGTCGCGCTCGCCGGGCAGGAACCCGAGCTCGGAGAGATCGCGCACGAGCACGTTGGGGTCGAGCACGCGGATCACGACCTTGTCGCCGAAGGTCGTCGGGATGGTGGAGACGCGCAGCTCCATCTCGGCGTCGCCGCGCGCCGTGCGGATGCGCCCGTCCTGCGGCCGCTTCAGCGAGATGTCGAGCCGGCTCATGATCTTGAACCGGTTCGCGATGGCCCCGTGGACCGCCTTCGGGATGCGGTGGATCGGGTGCAGGATCCCGTCGATGCGCATCCGGATGACGGACTCCTCGCGCCGCGGCTCGAGGTGGATGTCGCTCGCCCGCTGCTCGAACGCGTAGTGGAGCAGGTACTCGACGGCCGCGATCACCGGCTCCGAGGACGCCTCGAGCGCCTCGATCCCCGAGAGGTTCACGAACTGCTCGAGGTTCGCGACGTCCGGCCCCGACGGCCCCTGCTCGAGCTGGGTGTGCGCCTCCGAGATCTGCTGGCGGAAGCCGTAGACCTCGGCGATGGCGCGGTGGATGTCGGAGGGCGACGAGAGCACCGGGTCGATCTCGGCCCCGGTCAGGCCGCGCAGGTTCTCGAACAGCTCGCGGTCGAACGGGTTCGCCGCCGCCACGACGAGCGCCCCGTTGCGGCGCTCGATCGGCAGCACCGCGTGCCTGCGCGCGAACGGGCGCGACAGGGTGCGGGTGATGAGCTGGGCGTCCAGCTTCAGCGGGTCGATCTTGCGGTAAGGGATCCCCACCGCCTGCGCGATGGCCTGGGTGGCCTTGTCCTCGTCGACGAGCTCCGAGTCGCGCCGGGCGTCGGGGAACTCGAACGAGGCCAGCACCTCCACGGGCGAGAGCTCCGCCCGGCGCAGCCCGCGGCCACCCGCGCGCGAGGCGTGATCGCGGAGCAGGCGGGCGCGCTGCACGTTCTCGCGCGCGAAGGCGGTGCGCTTGGCGTCGTCGGTGAGGATCCCCTCGCGGGCGAGGAGATCGGCCACGAACTCGAGGGTGTAGTCGGTCGCGCGGTAGGTCCTGGCCATCGGCGCGCGCGAGTGTACCGCGGGGTCCCCCGCGCCAGAAGTTCCCGGGAGCTCCGCCCTTGTAGGTGTTCGACGCAGCGCGGGCGCCGCCCGCGCCGCTACCGTCGTGGTGTGCCGCCCGACCGGGCGGCGGCTAGATGCTTCAACCGACGGGGCCGCACGCGGGCGGCGCCCCACCGCCGGAGCCGCCCACGCGGGCGGCCGCGGGGCGCGACATCTGCCGCGCGACCTCGGTCCCTCCGCAGGCCGGGCACTTCACCTCGGCCTCGTCCGTCTTGCGGACGATGAGCTCCTCGAACTTCTTCTCGCAGCTGGCGCAGGCGTACTCGTAGATCGGCATCGTCGGGAGGGACCTCGGGCCTCAGGGCCCGTTCTTCGCATGAGAGCCCACCGCCGCGGGAAGGATTCGTGGACCGGGCGGGCACGGCGGCGGCCTGCGACGCGGCGGCGCGTCCCGCCCGGCCGCCCGTCGGCTCAGTGCGCACGCACTCCGGCCGGCTCTCGCAACGGGGCCTCGGGGGTGCGCCCGATGATGTCCGCCGCCTCGGCCCGCACCGTCCGCCGCGCGAGCGTGATCGAGGCCATGACGTAGATCGCCATGCCGGCGAGGAGGAGCACCCCGACGCCGAACGTCATGACGGGGACCGCCGCGGAGAGCGACACGAACGCCTGCGCGAGCCACAGGAGCGAGGTGACCACGAACGCGAACAGCGCGGCGTAGTCGAGGAGGATGGCGCGCGAGTAGAGCCGGTGCCGGAGCTCCATCACGCGCACCTGCCGCGCCACGACGGCCCGCCGCGCCGGCGCGTCCTCGTCGCGGAACTCGCGGGCGAGATCGCGCAGGCGCCCGGACATCCGGGCGACCTGGTTGTCGAGGCCGAGCGCGATGAGGCCGCACGCGGAGACCATGACCGCCGGCGTCACCGCCGCCGCGATGTGTTCGAGCGCGTGTTCCATCGGCGACGAACATAACCACCCGCCCGTCCGCGCGCCCCGGACGAGCGGGCCCCTCCCCGCGAGCCCGCTAGCGGCGGGCCTTGGCGGTGGCCTTCCGCGCGGAGGGCTTCGCCCGGCTCGCCTGCCGCGCCCTGGGCGGCAGCGCCGGCGGGGCGAGCGGCGCCTCCTTGAGCCGTACCTTCTCCTGCTCGTAGAGGCGGATGGCGTCGCGTAGCACCTGCAGGCCCTCGGAGCGGCCCTGCGGCTCGGAGACGAGCACCTTCTTGTTCTCGAGGGCCTTGTAGTCCTCGAAGAAGCGCTTCAGCTCGCGCAGCTTGTGGGAGGGGATCTGGGAGATGTCCGAGTAGTCCGAGTAGGTCGGATCGTCGGCGTGCACCGCGATGAGCTTGTCGTCCTCGCCCTTGTCGTCGCGCATCTTCATGACGCCGATGACCTTGGCGCGCATGATGGCGAGCGGTACGATCGCCTCCTGGCACAGCACGAGGACGTCGAGCGGATCGCCGTCGTCGCAGTACGTGCGCGGGACGAAGCCGTAGTTCGCCGGATAGTGAACCGAGGAGAAGAGGATCCGGTCGACGAGGAGCAGCCCGGACTTCTTGTCCAGCTCGTACTTCACCTTCGAGCCGGTGGCGATCTCGATGATGGCCGGGACCGGCTCCTCGATGAAGCGGGGCAGCTCGACGTCGTGCCAGGGGTGGTAGGCCAAGGAGGCGTTTCCTTTCGGTTCGGCGCCCCGCGCGAGGCTCAGATCCCGCCGCCGTGCGAGTAGCGCTGCTCCCGGACCTCGGCCTGCGTGATGCGGCTCCCGGGCGGAACGCCGTTGGTGAGCCAGACGTTGCCGCCGATCGACGAGCCCTTGCCGATCACGATCCGGCCGAGGATGGTGGCGCCGGCGTATACCACGACGTCGTCCTCGACGATCGGGTGCCGATCGATGCCCTTGATCGGGGTCCCCTTCTCGTCGAGCGGGAAGCTCTTCGCCCCGAGGGTCACGCCCTGGTACAGGCGGACGCGATCCCCGATCCGGGACGTCTCCCCCACCACGACGCCCGTGCCGTGGTCGATGAAGAAGCGCTCGCCGATCGCCGCGCCCGGGTGGATGTCGATCCCCGTCAGCGTGTGGGCGTGCTCCGTGATGATGCGGGGGATGAGCGGCACCCCGAGGACGTGCAGCTCGTGGGCGATGCGCTGGTTCGTGATGGCGAAGATGCCCGGGTAGGCGAAGATCGCCTCGTCGCGCGTCTTCAGCGCGGGATCGCCCTCGTAGGCGGCCTCGACGTCGGAGGCCACGAGTCGCCGGAGCTCCGGGACGCGCCCGAGGAACGCTCGCGTCACGTGGCGCGCGGTGTCCGCGCAGTGATCGCACGTGTCCAGGTCGTGACGCTCCGTGAACGACAGCCCGCGCCGGACCTGCTCCTCGAGCGAGCGGAGCGCGCGGGCCAGCGTCGCGCCGACGAAGTAGTGCAGGCTCTCGCCGTGGACGTCGTTCGTCCCGAAGTAGCCGGGGAACAGGACCCCGCGCAGATCCTCGACGAAGCCGATCACGGCCTCGCGCGACGGGAGGGTCACCTTCCCGCCGGGCGGGAACGCCGTCGCGAGCGTCGCCTCGCGGCAGAGCCGGTCGACCACCGGCGCGAGCGCCACCGTGTCGACGGCCGGCGCCCTCGCCTGCTTGGAATCGCTCACTTCGCCTCCTCGAAGAGCCATGTGGACAGGTACCGCTCCCCGGTGTCGGGGAGCACCGCGACCACGAGCTTACCCTCGTTCTCGGGCCGCCGGGCGATCTCCCGCGCCGCCCAGGCGACGCCGCCGTCGGAGATGCTCGAGAGGATCCCCTCCTCCTTGCAGAGGCGGCGCGCCATGTCCCCCGCGTCCTCGTGACGCACCGTCACGATCTCGTCGAGGAGCTTCGGGTCCAGCACCTTGGGCACGAACCCCGGGCCCCACCCCTGGATCTTGTGCGGCCCCGGCTTGCCGCCGGAGAGCACCGGCGAGTCCGCCGGCTCGGCCGCGACGATCCGCAGGGACGGCTTGCGCGGCTTCAGCACCTGGGCGCAGCCCGTGACCGTGCCGCCCGTGCCGGTCGCGCAGACGAGGATGTCCACCTTGCCGTCCGTGTCGCGCCAGATCTCCTCCGCCGTGGTCCGGCGGTGGATGTCCGGGTTGGCGGGGTTCTCGAACTGCTGCAGGATGAGGTAGCGCGGGTCCTTCGCGGCCATCTCCTCGGCGCGCTTGATGGCGCCCTTCATCCCCTCCGCGCCCGGCGTGAGCACGAGCTCCGCCCCGAAGGCGACGAGCAGCTTGCGGCGCTCCACGCTCATGGTGTCCGGCATGGTCAGCGTGAGGGGGTAGCCCTTCGCGGCGGCGGCGAACGCGAGGCCGATGCCGGTGTTGCCGCTCGTCGGCTCGAGCAGGATCGTGTCGGGCTTGATCTTCCTCTCCCGCTCCGCGGCCTCGATCATCGAGACGCCGATCCGATCCTTCACGCTGCCCGCCGGATTCCACATCTCGAGCTTCGCCGCGACGGTCGCCTTCGCGCCGTCGAGCACGCGGTTGAGCCGCACGAGCGGCGTGTTGCCGATGAGCTTCGTGATGTCTTCGGCGATGCGCATGTGACCTCCGTAAAGGGGACCGGTTCCGTCCTGCATAAGAGGCCGGCGCCCGCCCGGCAACGCTCGACCGGCGGCCGCGCGTCACTCCGTCAGCGACGGGGCGTGCGCGTCCTCGATCGGCTCCACGCCCTCCCCGGCCTCGGCCTCCGCCGCGAGCGCCGCGTCGATGTCCGCCTCGGTCACGCCCTCGGCGGGCGGGCCCGCGGGGACGGCGGCCGGGGGCGCGCCGGCGAGGGGCCCGGCGACCTCGGGGCCCTCCGGCGCGGCGGCATCCGATCCGACGGCGGCGTGGAAGAACTCGTGCACGGCCCGCGCCTGCTTCGGCCCGAACCCGTCCACCTCGCCGATCTCCGCGAGCGTCGCCTCCTTCACGCGCCGGAGCGACCCGAAGTGGCGGAGCAGCGTCCGCTTCCGCCCCTCCCCGACGCCGGGGATCTCCTCGAGCACGCTCTGGAAGTTCCGCTCGCGCCGGAGCTTGCGATGGAAGGTGATCGCGAAGCGGTGCGCCTCGTCGCGCAGGCGGGCGAGCAGGAAGAGCTCCGCCGAGTTCTGCCGCAGCACGACCGGATCCTTTCGCGCCGGGAGGAACACGCGCTCGGGGCTCCGCGCCAGCTCGGACACGAACCCGCGCTCCTGCGCCTCCGCCGCGTCCGCGAGCGCCGCGGCGCCGCGCGCGCCCCGTCCCCGGCGCCCGATGACCCGCGACGTCCCGAGGGCCGGCGCGTCCACGAGCCGGCTCTTCGCGAGGCCGACGAGCTCGACGAAGGGCGCGCCCACGTTGCCGGGTGACGGCTTCGTCGGAACGCCCAGGTCCTTCGCGGCGGCGAGCGCCGCGTTGAGCTGGCCCTTGCCGCCGTCGATGACGAGCAGGTCCGGGAACACGCCCTCGCCGATCGCGCGCTTGAGCCGCCGCGAGACGACCTCGTAGAGCATCGCGAAGTCGTCCTGCCCCGCGACCCCCTTCACCTTGTAGCGGCGGTAGTTGGCCTTGTCGGGCTCCCCGTCCCGGAACGAGACGCCCGAGCCGACCGCGAGCGCGCCCTGGAAGGTGGAGATGTCGTAGCACTCCATCCAGCGCGGCGGCTTCGCGAGGTGGAGCGCGCGCGTGAGCGCCGCGAGCGCCTGCTCGCGCCGCTCGTCCTTCTCGTGCCAGCTCTTGAACCCCTGCTCCGCGTTGCGCGCCGCCACCTCGAGGAGATCCGCCTTCGCGCCGCGCTGCGGGGTGAGGACCCGCACGCGGCGGCCGCGCCGCTCGGCGAGCACCTCGGCGAGCGCGTCGGCCTCGACCGGCTCGACCGGGACGAGGATCTCCTCCGGCGCCGGGTTCTGCTCGTAGTAGAGGGAGAGGAAGGACGAGAGCGTCTCCTCGTCCGGGAACTCCTGCTCGCGGAACGGGTAGCTGCGCGAGTCCTGGAGCTTCCCGCCGCGCATGGCGAGGACCTGCACCACGAGGTCCGGGCCCTCCCGGTAGAGCCCGACCACGTCGCGATCGGCCCGGTCGGCCATGAGCACGCGCTGCTTCTCGAGGCTGCGCTCCACCGCCTGGAGCTGATCGCGGAGCCGCGCCGCGTCCTCGAAGCGGAGCGCGCCCGCCGCCTCCTCCATCCGCCCGCGGAGCCGCTCGACGAGCTCGGACTCGCGCCCCTCGAGGAACTCGATGGCGTCCTCGACCGACCGCCGGTACTCGGCCTCGGGCACGTCGTACACGCACGGCGCCGGGCAGCGCTTGATCTGGTAGAGGATGCAGGGCCGCTTCCGGTGGTCGAACACGTGGTCGGTGCACGTCCTGAGCTGGAAGTGCCGGTTCACGACCCGGAGCGTCTCCCGGATCGAGCTCGCCGACGAGTACGGGCCGAAGTAGCGCGCGCCCGGGCGGCGCGGCTCTCGCGCGCGCCGGACCTCGAGGCGCGGGAACGGGTGACGGTCGTCGAGCCGCAGGACGATGAAGTCCTTGTCGTCGCGCAGCCGGATGTTGAACCGCGGCTTGTGCCGCTTGATGAGCTCGTTCTCGAGGAGGACGGCCTCCTTCTCCGAGCGCGTGACGATGACCTCGAGATCGCCGAGGAGGTCGTCGAGCAGCGCGACGAAGGCGCGGCGGTCGCCGCGCGAGGCGTCGAAGTAGGAGCGGACGCGCGAGCGGAGGCTCGACGCCTTCCCCACGTAGACCACCTCGCCGCGGCGGTCCTTCATGAGGTAGCAGCCCGGCTCGGCGGGCAGCTCGTCGAGCTTCTTTCGGAGGTTCGCGTCCATCCCGGAGTAGAGGAATTACCCGGAAATGGGGCGCGGATCACCTGTGGGTTCGCGCGGGCGGGCGGCCGCGCCCCGGCGTCGGCCGGGACGCCCCGCTCCCTCGCGGTCGGCGCGGGCCCTCCCGGGCGCCCGGACGCCTCCCCGCCGCTCGCTCAGGGGACGCAGGTGGGGCTGTCGCAGCCCGCGCCGAGGCCGCTGCAGACGTCGATCGAGAACCCGCACACCGGGACGTCGAACGCGCCGCTCACGCTGCTCCCGTCCGAGAAGGTGACGCTCGCGCTCCCGGTCACCCGGTCCGGCCCCGTCCTGTCGAGCGTGACGGTGCCGCCGGTCGCCTCGACCGCGCTCGCGGAGTCCGCGCACGCCCCGTCGGTCTTCGCGACGAACGCGGTCGCGACGGTGAACGGCTTCGTCACGTCGGGCTGGGCCGTGGTGACGGGGTAGGTCCCCGGCTGGACCGCGGTCGCGGCGCCGACCGCGCTCGCGTTCAGCACGAGCAGGTTCACGGTGGTCCCGTTCGCCTTCCCGCCGCACGCCTTCGTCTGCTGGGCGACCTGGCACATGTTCTCGAACGTCCCGAAGCCCACGAGGATCGCGGTCGCGCTCGCCTGCAGCACGTCCTGGAAGACGCAGGTCTCCGGGCTCAGCACGAGGGCGGTGCCGTCCACCGGGTCGAACGCCTGGCCCAGCACCGTCCCCTTCACCCGGGCGGGCTCGGGCTCGGACTTCTTGCCGTCGCCGCCGCCACCGCACGCCCCCAGCACCCCCACCAGCACGACCGCCGCCGCGATCCGCTCCATGGTCCGATCTCCCTCCGTGAAGATGGAGATCCATCCCTACCGATCGCGAGGCGCCGCACGTCTTCCCACGCGGGGCGGCGCTCCTCCAGGCGGCGACGGCACGCGCTCGCTCGCCCGCCCGCCGGTGGTCAGCGCCGGCGGCGCCGCTGCTGCGGGCGCCGCGCGCCGCCGAGCTTCCCCATCGCCGCCGCGCCGGCGAAGGCGCCGGAGCCGAGCAGCCCCTTCACCCCGCTCGCCTTGGCGGGCAGCCCGAGCTGGAGGTCCTTCAGCGCGAGGATGCGATCGCGGAGCTGCGCCGCCTTCTCGAACTCGAGCGCCTTCGCCGCCTCCTTCATCTCCTCCTCGAGCGAGGCGACGATGATCGGGAGCTGCTCCGGCTTGTACTCCGCGCCCTCGGCGGCCATCGGCACGGTGACGTAGTCCGCCTCCACGATCGCCATCTGCAGGTCGGTGATGTTGCGCTTCACCGTCTGCGGGGTGATCCCGTGCTCGAGGTTGTAGGCGCGCTGGATCTCGCGGCGCCGGTTCGTCTCGTCGAGCGCCTGCTTCATGGACGCCGTGATCGAGTCTGCGTACAGGATCACGCGCCCGTTCACGTTCCGCGAGGCCCGCCCGATCGTCTGGATGAGCGACACCGACGAGCGGAGGAAGCCCTCCTTGTCGGCGTCCAGCACCGCGACGAGCGAGACCTCGGGGATGTCGAGGCCCTCGCGCAGCAGGTTGATGCCGATGAGCACGTCGAACTCGCCCTTGCGCAGGTCGCGGATGAGCGCGCTGCGCTCGAGCGTCTCGATGTCGGAGTGCAGGTAGCGGCAGCGGACGCCCACGTCGGTGAAGTACTCGGTGAGGTCCTCCGCCATCCGCTTCGTGAGCGTCGTGACGAGGACGCGCTCCCCGGCCTCCGCGCGCTTGCGCACCTCGCCGAGGAGATCGTCCACCTGGGACCCCACCGGCCGGACCTCGACCTCCGGGTCCGTCAGGCCGGTCGGGCGGATGATCTGCTCGACGACGACGCCCTGCGCCTTCTGCAGCTCGTACTCGGCCGGCGTCGCCGAGACGTAGATGCCCTGGCGCACGAGCCCCTCGAACTCCTCGAACTTGAGCGGCCGGTTGTCGAGCGCCGACGGCAGGCGGAACCCGAAGTCCACCAGCGTCTCCTTGCGCGAGCGGTCGCCGCGGTACATGGCGCCGATCTGCGGGACGGTCTGGTGCGACTCGTCGATGACGAGGAGGAAGTCCTTCGGGAAGTAGTCGAGGAGGCACGGCGGCGGATCGCCCGCCTTCCGGCCCGAGAGCCAGCGCGAGTAGTTCTCGATGCCGGAGCAGAACCCCATCTGCTCGAGCATCTCGAGGTCGAACATCGTCCGCTGCTCGAGCCGCTGCGCCTCGACGAGCTTGTTCGCCGCCTTGAGCTCGCCGAGCCGCTCGCGCAGCTCCTCGCGGATCCCGTCGACGGCGCGCTTGCGCGTCTCGGGCGCCGACACGTAGTGGCTGTTCGGGAAGATCGCCGCCTTGTCGAGCTCGGCCAGCGTCTGGCCGCGGAGCGGATCGAACTCGTGGATCGACTCGACCACGTCGCCGAAGAACTCGATCCGGATGGCGCGATCCTCCTCGTACGGCGGGAACACCTCGATGGTGTCGCCGCGCACGCGGAAGGTGCCGCGGTGGAAGTCGACGTCGTTCCGCTCGTACTGGATGTCGATGAGCGACCGGATGAAGCGGTCGCGCAGGAACTCCTGCCCCCGCTCCACCTGCTGCAGGAGGCCGTAGTAGGCCTCCGCGGTGCCGAGGCCGTAGATGCAGGAGACGGAGGCGACGATGAGCACGTCGTTGCGCGTGAGGAGCGCGTGCGTGGCCGCGTGCCGCATCCGATCGATCTCGTCGTTGATGGACGAGTCCTTCTCGATGTACGTGTCGGTCGACGGGACGTACGCCTCGGGCTGGTAGTAGTCGTAGTACGAGACGAAGTAGTGGACGGCGGCGCTGGGGAAGAGCTCCTTGAACTCGCCGTAGAGCTGGGCCGCGAGCGTCTTGTTGTGCGCGATGACGAGCGTCGGCCGCCGCACCTCCGCCACCACGTTCGCGACGGTGAAGGTCTTGCCCGAGCCGGTGACGCCGAGCAGGACCTGGTGCGGGTCGCCGCGGCGCAGCCCGGCCGTGAGCTCCTCGATGGCCCGCGGCTGATCGCCCGTGGGCTTGAACTCGCTCCTCAAGTCGAAAGGCACGCAGCGGAGTGTAACGGCGCGCGGCCCCGCGATCAGGAACCGTTCGCCGTCTCCCTCCCGCGGCGGGCGGCGAGGCCTCCGCTCCCCGCCTGGCGGCGCACCGTCCGGGACTGCGCGCCCGGGCGGAGAGTGGCGGCGCGGACGCTCGACAAGCGCACCCGTTCCGGTTACGTTGCGCGCGTCCCGCCTGTCGAAACGGCACGGGCCCAGGCGGCGTACGTCCGCCCGGCGCAGCGCGCGGCGTGAGCCGCTTCCCGGGGGCTCGGCCGCAGTGGCCGGGCCCCCACGATTTCGCGATCTCGAGCCCCGGAGGAGAGATGGCCTTCAACCCTGGAGCGACCAAGCGGCAGAAGGAGGCGGCGCGCCGCGACAAGCAGCGCCGCAAGGACGAGAAGAAGGAGCAGCGCAAGCGCGAGAAGGTGGACCGCGGTCCCGTCGCGCCGGGCGAGGACCCCGACATCGCCGGGATCGTCCCCGGTCCGCAGCCGCCGCTCGAGGAGTGACCTCCCGCGCCGCGGACGCCCGGTCTCCCGGCGCGTCCGCCGGCCGCGCCCGACCGCGGCTACTCGACCTTCCAGGTCGTGCCCTGCGGCCCGTCCATGATCGCGACCCCTTCGGCGAGCAGCGCGTCGCGGATGGCGTCCCCGCGCGCGAAGTCCCGCGCCTTGCGCGCCTCGGCGCGCGCGACGAGCTTCGCCTCCACGGCCGCCGGCTCGATCCCGCGGCGCGCCGCCGCCTTGGCGCGGACGGCGCGCAGCGCCTCGGCCGGCCGGCGCTGAACGAGCCCGAGCGTCGTGCCGACCTCGCGCACGTCCCGCGCGAACGCGGCGAGCCGGGCGCGGTCCTCCGGGCTCTTCTTCCCCCTGCGATCGGCGAGCGCGTTCGCCGCCGTGAACGCCTCTGCGAGCGCGGCGAGCACCTGCGGCGCGTTGAAGTCGTCGTCGAGCGCCCGGCGCGCGGCCTCCACCACCGCCCCGCCCTCCCCCGCCGGCGAGATCCCCTCGGAGAGGGCGTCCACCTTCTCGAGCGTCTCGTAGAAGTAGTTCAGGCGGCGCTCGGCCTCGGAGAGGATCGCGTCCGAGTAGTTGATCGGGTTGCGGTAGTGCGTCCCCAGGAAGAAGAGGCGGATGGCCTCCGGGTCGAACTTCGCGATCACGTCGCGCAGCGTGAAGAAGTTGCCGAGCGACTTCGACATCTTCTCGCTGTCGATCTCGACGAACCCGTGGTGCATCCAGTGGCGGCAGAAGCTCTCCGCCGTCCGGCCGTCCCCCACCGCCGCGGCCGACTGCGCGATCTCGTTCGTGTGGTGAGGGAAGACGAGGTCCTTGCCCCCGCCGTGCAGGTCGATGGGCGCGCCGAGGTGGGCGAGGGTCATGGCCGAGCACTCGATGTGCCAGCCCGGCCGGCCGCGGCCCCAGGGCGAGTCCCACGCCGGCTCGCCGGGCTTCGCCGCCTTCCAGAGCGCGAAGTCGAGTGGATCGCGCTTCGCCTCGCCGGGCTCCACGCGCGCGCCGGAGCGGAGGTCGTCGAGGTTCCGCTTGGCGAGCCGCCCGTAGTCGGGGAACGCGCGCACCGCGTAGTACACGTCGCCGTTCCCCGGCGCGTACGCGAAGCCCTTCTCCACGAGCGTCGAGATCATCGCGACGATCTGCGGGACGTGCTCGGAGACCTTCGGCGCCACGTCGGGGCGCAGGTTGCCGAGGGCGTCCATGTCCTCGTCGAACTCCTCGGCGTAGCGGGCCGCGAGCTTCACCGGGTCCTCGCCCCGCTCGTTCGCGCGGCGGATGATCTTGTCGTCCACGTCGGTGAAGTTCCGGACGTAGCGGACCTCGTAGCCGCGGGCCCGCAGGTGCCGCACCACGAGGTCCCACACGACGTAGCTCCGGCCGTGGCCGACGTGCGCCGAGTCGTAGACGGTGGGGCCGCAGGCGTAGAAGCGGATCTTGCCGGGCTCGATGGACACGAGCTCGCGCTTCGTGCCGGTGAGCGTGTCCGAGATGACGATGGGCATCGGCGCTTCTCCTACCGCACTCTGACGAGGAGCGCGACGGCGTGCGCGGCGATCCCCTCGCCGCGCCCGACGAAGCCCATCCCCTCGCCCGTGGTGGCCTTCACGTTCACCTGCGCGGGCGCGACGCCGAGCGCCTCGGCGAGCCGCGCGCGCATCTCCTCGGCGCGCGGCGCGATCTTGGGCCGCCGGGCCGCGAGCGTCACGTCGCAGTTCCCGACCCGGAGGCCCCGGGCGGCCGCCTTCGCGGCGATCTCGCGGAGCAGCGCGAGCGAGGAGACCCCCTTCCAGCGCGGGTCGGTGTCGGGGAAGTGGCGGCCGAGATCGCCGAGCCCGGCCGCGCCCAGGATCGCGTCGCCGATGGCGTGGGCGCACACGTCCGCGTCGGAGTGGCCGAGGAGGCCGTCCCCGTCGAACTCGACGCCGCCGAGCACGAGCCTGCGCCCCTCCGCGAACCGGTGGGTGTCGTAGCCGACCCCCATCGCCACGGGGGCCTCGAGGAAGGTCCGGGCCCGGGCGACGTCCTCGGGCCCGGTGATCTTGAAGTTCCCCGGCTCCCCGGGCACGAGCGTCACGGTCGCCCCCATGGCCTCGACGAGCGCGCACTCGTCCGTGGCCTCGGCCGCCGCGGCCCCCGCCCGCTCGAACGCCTCGAGGAGCAGGGCCCGCCGGAACCCCTGGGGTGTCTGCGCGAGCCAGAGCGCACGCCGGTCGAGCGTCGCCTCGACCCGCGCGGGCGCGGCGGCGTCGGCGCGGGCCGCGGCCCGCTTCACCGTGTCCGTGACCGGGAGGGCCGCCAGGGCCGCCCCGTCGCGCGCCGCCGCCTCCGCCACGCGCGTCGCGAGCTCCGCGGTCGCGAACGGCCGGGCGGCGTCGTGCACGAGCACGATCCCGCAGCCGTCCGCCGCGCGCACGCCGTTCCGCACCGAGTCGGCGCGCGCGGCGCCGCCCACGACAGCCCGCGCCGGCTTCCCGAGCCCTGCCAGCTCGGCGAGCCCGCGCTCCTCCTCGCCGGCGGGCACCACCGCCACGAGCTCGTCGACGGAGTCGCAGCCGGCGAGCACGCGCGCCGCGCGCCGCAGGACCGTCTCGCCCCCGACCTCGAGCCACTGCTTTCGGACCCCGGCGCGCACGCCGGAGCCGCCTGCCGCCAGGATCGCCGCCACCCGCTCGCCGCGGATCATCCGGATCTCCTCGCCCGCGACGCGGGCTGGCACCGCACCTGCTACAGCCGTGACCACCGTGACCGCCGCTCACCCACCCGCGCGCACGAGCGCGCCGATACGCAACCGCCGCGCGGACGAGCGTCCGTGCGGCGGTCGGGTGGGATGCGCCCGGGCGCCTTCGCGCCCGGGCAGCCGGTCAACAGTTGAAGATCTTCTTCAGGTCCTGCTCGACGTCGTCCTCGCCGCACTCCTTCGCGATCGCGAGCTCCTTGATGAGCAGCGAGCGCGCCGTGTCGAGCATCTTCCGCTCGCCGAACGAGAGGTCCTTGTCGGAGCGGAGGAGGTACAGGTCGCGCAGGACCTCGGCGATCTCGAAGACGCTGCCCGTCTTGATCTTGTCCATGTACTCCCGGTAGCGGCGGTTCCAGGTCGTCGAGTCGACCGAGACCTCCTTCTCCCGGAGGATGGTGTAGACGCGTCGGACGTCCTTCTCCCCGATGATCTCGCGCAGGCCGACGGAGCCGACCTTGTTCATGGGGATCATGATCTTCATCCCGTTCTCGAGGATCCGGAGCACGTAGAAGGACTGGCGCTGGCCGGCGACCTCCTTGTGCTCGATTCCCATGACCTCGCCGACCCCCTGGCCGGGATAAACCGCCTTGTCCCCGACCTTGAAATTCGGGGCCATCTGAGTAGCCTGCGTTGCGGGCATTCCTTCCTCCGCTCCCTGAGTCTTCCCGGGAGCCGACCGGAACGGTCGAGGCCAGGGCGGGAGCTTGATCGCGGGAGGCTATCACAAGCTCCCGTTCCGCTCAATAACACTACGGAAATCGGATTTCTTCGCGTGCCTCCCGTTTGGGGGTCCCGAGGGGTCCGTTGACCCGCCGGGATCCCCTCGTCGCGCCGGCGCTCGGCCTCGTCGCCGGAGTGGCCCTCGGCCTCCACGGCGCTCGCCTCCCGGCCGCCTCTGCCCCACTCCTGCTCCTCGGGGCGTCCCCGCCGCTCGCGCCCGCGGCCTTCGCCGTGGCCGGCTGGTGGGCAGCCGAGCGTGCGCTCACGGCCGCCGGAGAGGGAACGGCGCGTGCTCGCGACTCCCGAGGCGATCGGGGCCTCTCCTCGGGTCCGCCGCGGCCGGCGCCGCTCGAGGGCCGGATCGTCTCGGTTCCGGAGTCCCTCGGCGACCGCGTCCGCTTCCGGCTCCGCGCCCCGGAGGGCCGCCCGCTGGAGGTGCTCGCCGCGCAGGCGCCCTGGCCGCTCGGCCTGGGCGACGAGGTGCGGCTGCGGGCGGTGCTCCGGGTTCCCCCCGAGGCCCGCAACCCCGGCGGGCGCGACGTGCGCGCGCGGCTCGCGGCGAGCGGCATCGCGCACCAGGCGCTCGCGACCGGCCCGGCGATCCGGACCCGTCCCGCGCGCGCGCCGAGCTGGCTCGAGCGCGGCCGCGAGCGGCTCGCGGAGGAGGCGACGCGTGCGCTGCCGGTCCGCGAGGCCGGGGTCGTGCGCGCCATCGGCGCGGGGGATCGGGGCGGGATCGATCCGGAGACGAGCACCTCGTTCGCCCGGAGCGGGCTCGCCCACGTCCTGGCCGTCTCGGGCATGCACCTCGTGGTGGTCGCGTTCGGGCTCGAGCGGCTGCTGCGCGCTCTCCTCCTGCGCGCGGACGCGCTCGCCGCGCGGGCCGACCCGCGCAGGATCGCCGCCGCGATCGCCCTCCCGGTCGCGCTCGTCTACGCGATCGCCACCGGGGCCGGCCCGCCCGTGCTGCGCGCCGCGGTCGCGGCGACGGTGATCCTCGCCGGCACCGCGCTCCACCGCGAGCCCGGCGGCGCGAACACCCTCGCGCTCGCCGCGATCGCGCTCCTCGCCGCGGATCCGGGCGGAGCGCTCGACGTCTCGCTGCAGCTCTCGTTCGCGGCGGTCGCAGGCCTCGTCGCCTGGGCCGGGCCTCTCCGCCGCGCGCTCCCGCTCGAGCGGCCGCGCGCCGGCACCTGGCGGGCGCGCCTCCTCGAGCCCGTCGTCGCGGGGGCCTGCGCGAGCGTCGCCGCGTCGCTCGCCGCCGCGCCGGTGCTCGCCTTTCACTTCCGCCAGCTCCCCGTGCTCGGGCTCCTCGCCAACGTCGCCGCCGTGCCCATCGGCTCGGCGCTCACGATCGCGGCCACGATCGCTGCGGTCGGCGCGGCGGCCGCCCCCGCGCTCGGAGCGCTCGCCCTCGTCGCGGCGCGCCCGCTGGCGACCGCGCTCCTCGCCGTCTCGGACGCAGCCGCGGCGCCCCGGCTCGCGGTGGTCGGCGTCGGCT
>NZ_JALCYX010000048.1:0-33460 GCF_022690695.1 Anaeromyxobacter sp. SG17 | reverse complement strand
CCACCCTCGCGCCGCGCGGCTCACGCCGTGCGGCGCGAGCCGTTTTGGCCGTCCGTGCGTCGCCGGCACGCGGCCGCGCGTGACCGCCGCGCGCCCATCCCGCCGCGCCTATCCCCAAATTGGCCACAGCCTGGGCGCCGCCCGTACGACGGGCGTGCGAGCAGGGCGTAGCCCACGCCCGCGCCGGGGCGCCGAGCCGGCGCGGATCTTCCAGTAACCCCAGCCCCGATCGCGAGCAGGCGAGCTCGCTGTACGAATCGGCTCACCCTGGCGCCGGGCGTCGGATGGCGTGGGTGCGCGGCCGAGCTTCACCCTCTCCGCGGCACCTCTGCTCACCGGGGGGCGAGAAATTCGCTCGCTTGGGCCTCCGTTCCTCGTTCGCAAACCCGAACGGGAAAGGAGCCCCACCCGATGACTTCCCGCCGAGCCGTCCTCTTCGCCGCCGCCCTCTCGATCGCCCCGATGTTCGCCTCCGCGGCGGACGTGTGGGTGGCCCCTGCGACGGAGAAGATCCGGCCCGACGCAAAGCCGCGCCCGAGCACCGAGGCGCGCATCGCGGCGGCCCGCAACGAGTTCGAGGCATTCCAGGTGGTGGTGACCGGTCCGGCGCGCGGCGTGTCCGCGAGCGCCACGAGCCTCCAGGGGCCCGGCACCGTCGACGACGTGAAGCTCTACCGCGAGGACGCGATCGACGTGCAGACGCCGTCTGCCCTCGACGGCGGCACCGGCCGGTGGCCGGACGCGCTCGTGCCCGACGTCGACGACGTCGTGGGCGAGAAGCGCAACGCGTTCCCCTTCGACGTCGCCGAGGGCGAGAGCCGGGCGATCTGGGTCGAGGTGCGGGTACCGCGCGACGCGAAGCCCGGCAGCTACTTCGGGAAGGTGACGGTGACCTCCGACGCCGGCGAGGCGCAGATCCCCGTGATGCTCACGGCCTGGGACTTCGAGCTGCCGTCGACGGCGTCGCTCAAGACGCACTTCGGCCTGTCGTACGGCCTCATCCCCGGCGGCCACGGCGTGTCGCCCGAGGACGACGCCGCCATCCGCGCGCGCTACGCCGCGCTCGGCCTCGACCACCGCATCTCGCTCTCGGGCGTCGCCGACGACGGCCACCACGGCGACTTCGACCACTTCGACCAGTACTACGCGGCGCTCGTGGACGGCACGGCGCAGACGCGCCTCCCCGGCGCGAAGCTCACGACCGTGAAGTACGTCGGCAACCAGACCTCCGTCGACGAGCACCGCCGCTGGGCGGAGCACTTCCGCGCGAAGGGCTGGATGGATCGCCTCTTCGACTACACCTGCGACGAGCCGCCCCTCACCTGCAGCTGGGACGACATCCCCACCCGCACGCAGGCCGTCCATGACGCCGACCCCGAGTTCAAGACGCTCGTGACGACGCAGATCTGGGACTCCGACGCGCACGGCGTGTCGAGCGACATCGACATCATGGTGCCGGTCATCAACTGGATGGACGACAAGCCGACCGGCGAGCACCCCGGCGACAACCGCTCCAAGTACGACGGCTTCCTCGCGCAGTCGAAGGCCAAGGAGCTCTGGCTCTACCAGAGCTGCATGAGCCACGGCTGCGGCGGCACGGTGAACATGGGCAGCCCGTCGGAGTGGGACGAGTACACCACCGGCTGGCCCTCCTACATGATCGACGCGTCCGCCGTGCGGAACCGCGCCATGGAGTGGATCTCCTTCCTCGAGGGCGCGACCGGCGAGCTGTACTGGGAGACGGCGTTCGCGTTCACCCACGACGCGTGGTCGAACCAGTGGGACTTCTCCGGCAACGGCGACGGGACGCTCTTCTACCCCGGCCGGCCCGATCGGATCGGCGGCTCGACCCAGATCCCCGTCGCCTCGATCCGGCTCAAGATGATCCGCGAGGGCATGGAGGACTACGAGTACCTGAAGCTCCTCGCCGACGCGGGCCAGGGCGACGCCGCGCGCAAGATCGCGCGCGACCTCTTCCCCTCCGCCTCGCAGACCGAGGTCGACCCGCAGCGGGTGATGGCGGCGCGCGAGGCGCTCGCGATGCAGATCCTCGCGGTGCAGGGGAAGAAGCTCGCCTCGGTGGGGGGCGTGCCGGGCATGCCGAGCTTCCCGCTCGTGCAGGGCGGCGGCTGCGGCTCCTCGGGCGGGTTCGGCGCGGGCGCGCTCCTCTCGCTGCCTTCGCTCGTGGCCTGGGCGCGGCGGCGCCGCCGGGGCAGGTAGTACCCACCGTCACGTGTGCGCAGAGGGGCGCGGCCGGTCCGTCCGGCCGCGCCCTTTCCTTTCCGTCACAGTCCGGCGGTCGTAGAATCCGGCGCGCGTGCGCGCGTTCGGAAAGTACCGGCTCGTCGAGCCGCTCGCCTCCGGCGGCATGGCGGACGTGTGGCGCGCGGAGGTCACCCTCGCGGCCGGCGTGGTGAAGGAGGTCGCGCTGAAGCTCGTGCGCGGCGAGCACGAGGCCGAGGGCGCCTTCGTCCGCATGTTCATCGAGGAGGCGCGGCTCGCCTCGCGCCTCGGCCACGCGAACGTCGTCCAGGTCTTCGAGTTCGACCAGATCGACGGCCGGTACTACATCGCGATGGAGCTCGTGCGCGGGCACCACCTCGGCCGCGTCGTGGAGCGGGCGCGCGAGCGCGGCGTCCGGCTCGGGCTCCCGCGCGCGGTCCACGTCGCCGCCGAGGTCGCGAAGGGGCTCGCCTACGCCCACCGCCTCGGGGACGGCGGCCGCCCGCTCGGCCTCGTCCACCGCGACGTCTCCCCGCACAACGTGCTCGTGTCGTTCGAGGGCGAGGTGAAGCTCGCGGACTTCGGCATCGCCCGCGCGATGGGCCGGGCGGGGCTCACCGCGCCGGGAACGCTCAAGGGCAAGCTCGCGTACATGGCGCCGGAGCAGGCGCGCGGCGAGCCCGTGGACGCGAGGGCGGACGTGTTCGCGCTCGGGGTCGTGCTGTGGGAGCTCTGCGCGGGTCGCCGGCTCTTCGCGCGCGACTCCGAGGCGGCGACCTTCGGCGCGGTGCTCGGCGAGGCGGTCGTCTCCCCGCCGTCGGCGTGGAACGAGGAGGTGCCGCCCGAGCTCGACGCCGTCGTCCTGGGCGCCCTCGAGCGCGACGTGGAGCGGCGGACGGCGTCGGCGGAGGGGCTGGCGGAGTCGCTCGCCCGCGTGCTCCTGCGGATCACGCGCTCGCCCGCGGACGTGGATCTGCGCGCGCTCATGCAGGCGCTCTGGCCGGAGGGGCCCGCCCCCGCGCCCGCGCCGGAGCGCACGCGCGTGAGGCCGGTGCCCGTCGCGGCGGAGCCGGTGGGTGGGGCGACCCGGGTGTCCGCTCCGCCGGCGGCGACCCTCGAGGCCGAGGCGAGCGCCCGCCCGGTCCCGAGCGGCGAGCTGCGGGAGGAGTCCGCCACCCGCACCGCCGCGCCGTCGGCTCGCCGTCGCACGCCCCGGCGCGCGCTCGTCCTCGCCCTGGTCGCGGTCGCCCTCGCGCTCGCTGCCGGCCTCGCCCTGCGGCGGGGAGCGAGGCGCGAGGCCGTGGCGCTGCAGCCGGTTCGCGCGGCGGCCTCGGACCCCGCGCGCGGCGCGGGCGCTGCCGCGGCCCTTCCGCCCGGAGACGCCGCTCGCGCCTCGCTGGCGCCCGCGTCCCTCACCCACCCGTCGCCCTCGGACCGGTCCTCCGGGCTGCCGTCTCCTTCCGGCGTGAACGAGCCGCACGAGGCGAGCGTCGCGTCAGACGCGCCCCCGCCCGCGGAGCCGACCGGGCCTCGCGCGGCGCCCGCGGCGGAGCCACCGGGCGGGCGCGGGCTGCAGCTCTCGCCGCTCCCCGCGATCGAGGCGCTGCGGATCGCGCCGAGCCTCAACGGCCTCGCCCTCCCCGCGGCGTCGTCGGGGCTGGGCGTGCTCGGCGTGAACGCGGTGCCGTGGGGGACGGTCCACGTGAACGGCGCGCGCCTCGGCGAGACGCCGCTCGACGTTCGCCTGCCGGCGGGCCGCTACCGGGTCCGCGTGGACCATCCCAAGGGCGCGGACGTGCGAGTGGTCACGATCACGCCCGGCCGACGAACGGTCGTGCTCGCGCGGCCTGGCGCGCGCTGAGCCCGGCGGCGCTGCCGCCGCGATCGCCCCGGCCCCCCGTCGATCCGAGCCCGCCTTTGATCGCCGCTCCGTTCCTCGACGGACGGCGACCGTCCCCGCTCACCGCGCACCCCGGGTGGATCGCCCGCCTCCGGTCGCAGTGACGCGCGGTCGCTGCCACCGCTGACCCTGCGACAAGACGCCCTCCCTCAGGGACCACCGGTCTCGGTTGACCCTCTGCCACTCAGTGGAGTACCTTCCAAATCAAGTTTCCAAAAGAAGATTTTCGATCCATGAACCCAGCCGAGTACCTCCGCACCGAAGAGATCGCCCGCGTCGAGCGCGAGCGTGCGGGTGGAATCACGAGCGGCGAGGTGGTGCGCCTCTTCGAGTCGAAGGGCGCTCGGCTCTCCGCCTCGACGTTCCGGAAGTACGTGCAGATGGGGCTCTTGCCCCGGAGCCGGCGCGTCGGCCGGAAGGGCAAGCACACCGGGTCGACCGGGCTCTACCCGGTCTCGGTCGTGCGGCGGATCGCGCTCATCAAGCGGATGATGGCGGAGGGCTACACGGTCGAGGACATCCGCGGGAGCTTCGTCACGGTTCGCAACCAGCTCGAGGACGTCGAGAAGGGGCTCAACGAGCTCGTGGCGCAGCTGTCGCAGAAGGCGCGGGCGCACCCGCGCCGCAAGCAGTTCGAGGAGGAGCTCTCCCGCGCGGAGCGCGAGGCGCGCAGCGCGCTCGGGAGGCTCGAGAAGGTGGGAGGCGCGGTCGCGACCGTCCCGGCGGAGGCCGCCGGGGCGTGACGATCGTGGGCGCCGGCCCGGCGCCTGGTGGACGGTGCGGCGCTCAGGCCGCGGTGGACGGTGGAGAGGGAGGGCAGGGGATGAGCGAGGCGAAGCGGAGCGAGCCGCAGATCCAGGCCGGCGACGAGGCGCGCGAGGACGGGGAGGAGCTGCTGGTGGGCCCGGTGGGCGGCGCGCCGGAGGACGGCGGCCTCGACCTCGAAGGCGACATCGACGACAAGCGCGGCCGCCGGCGGTCGAAGACGATGTCGCGCAAGGAGATCGCGCGCGAGCTCCGGCGCCAGCGCGCCTTCGGGATCGTCGATCCCGAGCTCGAGGCGACGGTGCGGGAGATCGAGGCGAGCCGGCCACGCTCGCGGGCGGAGTGCGCGAACGGTCCGCGCCCCTGCATGTTCATCGCCTGCAAGCACCACCTCTACCTGGACGTGAACCCCGCCACCGGGTCGATCAAGCTGAACTTCCCGGATCGCGAGGTCTGGGAGCTCGACGAGACGTGCGCGCTCGACGTCGCGGACCGCGGCGGGATCACGCTCGAGGAGGTCGGGTCGATCATGAACCTGACCCGCGAGCGCATCCGTCAGGTCGAGACGCGGGGGCTCGCCAAGCTGCGGACCATCGCCGAGGACGAGCCGCGCTCGCCCGGCGGCTGCGGGGCGGACGATCTCCTGGATTGATTCGCGGGTCGGCCAGCCGCCGGCGGGCAGCAGCGGCGGCGGGCGGGCGGCGGGGGTGCGGCGCGCGGCCCCGCCGCTCACCCGTTGAATCCTCCGGCGGCGCGGGCTACAAGGGCACCCCTTCCCGGAGGTGTTCAAAATGGTCCGCCGCGCTCTCGTCTCCGTCTCCGACAAGACGGGCCTCGTCCCGTTCGCGAAGCGCCTCGCCGCGCTCGGGGTCGAGATCCTCTCCACCGGCGGCACGCAGCGCGCGCTCGCAGACGCGGGCATCCCGGTGGTCCCGGTGGGCGACTACACGCAGGCCCCCGAGATCCTGGGCGGCCGCGTGAAGACGCTCCACCCGCGGGTGCACGGCGGGATCCTCTATCGCCGCGGGCTCGCCTCGGACGAGGCGGACGTGAAGGCGCGGGACATCCCGCCCATCGACCTCGTCGTCGTGAACCTCTACCCGTTCCGCGAGGCGGTCGCGGCGGGGAAGCCGTTCTGGGAGTGCGTCGAGGAGATCGACATCGGCGGGCCGACCATGGTCCGCAGCGCGGCGAAGAACGCGGCGCACGTGGGCGTCGTCGTGGACCCCGCGGACTACGAGCGCGTCGCGGCCGAGCTCGAGGCCTCGCGCGACCTCTCCGGCCAGACGCGCTTCGATCTCATGAAGAAGGCGTTCGCGCACACCGCCGCGTACGACGCCGCGATCTCCGAGTACCTCACTGCGCGCGAGACGCCGGAGGCGCCGCCGGCGCACTTCCCCGCGACGCTCGGCGCCGTCTACACGAAGGCCCAGGATCTCCGCTACGGCGAGAACCCGCACCAGGCGGGCGCGTTCTACCGCGCCGGCCGGGAGCCGGACGAGCCGACGGTCTCGTTCGCGAAGGTGCTGCAGGGCAAGGAGCTCAGCTACAACAACCTGCTCGATCTCGAGGCCTCGCTCGCCGCCCTCAAGGAGCACGACGAGGTCGCCTGCGTCGTCATCAAGCACAACACGCCGTGCGGCGTGTCGCTCGGCGCGACGCCCGCCGAGGCGTTCGCCCGCGCGCGCGAGTGCGATCCCGTCTCCGCGTTCGGCGGCATCGTCGCGCTCAACCGCCCGGTGGACGCCGCGGCCGCCAAGGAGCTCACGGACCTGTTCCTCGAGTGCGTCATCGCGCCGGGCTACGACGCCGCGGCGCGCGCCGCGCTCGCCGCGAAGAAGAACCTGCGGCTGCTCGAGGCGCCGCGCCTCGCCGCGCCGCGCGCGAGCTGGACCCGCCGCCCGGAGGAGCTCCGCGAGCTCCGCTCGATCCCGGGCGGCCTGCTCGTGATGGACCGCGATCTGGGCGCGATCCGCCGCGAGGACTGCAAGGTGATGACGAAGCGCGCGCCGACCGACGCGGAGTGGCAGGATCTGCTCTTCGCGTGGAAGGTCGTGAAGCACGTGAAGTCGAACGCGATCGTGTTCGCGCGGGAGCGCCGGACGGTCGGGATCGGCGGTGGGCAGACGAGCCGGGTCGAGTCGGTGAAGACCGCGCGCATGAAGGCGCAGCTCCAGCTCGCCGGCTCGGCGGTCGGCTCGGACGCGTTCTTCCCGTTCAAGGACGGGGTCGAGGAGATCATCAAGGCCGGCGCGACCGCGATCATCCAGCCGGGCGGCTCGATCCGCGACGCCGAGGTGATCGAGGCGGCGGACGCCGCCGGGGTGGCGATGGTCGCCACGGGGATGCGGCACTTCCGGCACTGAGGGCGCTCCCCGCGCGGGCTCGTCCCTGCTGCGGCCAGGGCTGGCGCGGCGCTCGCGGCACTCCTGCGATGTGACGCTGCGGCACGTTCCTCCGGGTGACGGCGAGGGCGGGGGCGCGGCCGGGCCTCGCGCTCGCACGCCTCCTGGCGAGGCGGGCCGGCGCATCGGGAAAGGCCCTCCCGGGGGGCTTTCCGGTCTGGAGGGAGGCCGCCGAGCCGGGGTGGAGGAGGGCTCGCCGACCCCCGCCGTGGCCCGATGGGACGTGATATAAGCCCGGGTCTCCATGCGCGTACTCGTCGTCGGATCGGGCGGGCGCGAGCACGCCCTCGCCTGGAAGATCTCCCGGAGCCGCCTCGTCCGTGAGCTGTTCGCCGCCCCCGGCAACCCCGGCATCGCCGAGGTGGCGACGCTCGTGGCGCTCGAGGCGACCGACGTGGAGGGCATCGCGCACTGGTCGCGCGAGAACCAGATCGACCTCGTCGTGATCGGCCCGGAGGCGCCGCTCGTCGCCGGCCTCGCCGACCGCATCGCGCGCGAGGGCATCCCGGTGTTCGGCCCGAGCGCGGCCGCCGCGGAGATCGAGGGCTCGAAGGCGTTCGCGAAGGAGATCATGGAGGCGGCCGGGATCCCGACCGCCGGCCACGGCACGTTCACCGCGCTCGAGCCCGCGCTCGCCTTCGCCCGCGCGCGCGGCGGGCGGGTGGTCGTGAAGGCGGACGGGCTCGCCGCCGGCAAGGGCGTCGTCGTGTGCGGCGAGCTCCCCGAGGCGGAGGAGGCCCTCCGCGCGATGCTCGTCCAGAAGGTCCACGGCGGCGCCGGCGCGCGCGTCGTGGTCGAGGACCGGCTCGAGGGGCCCGAGGCGAGCTGCATCGCCTTCACGGACGGCGAGCGGGTGCGCATGCTCGCCGCGGCGCAGGACCACAAGCGCATCTTCGACGGCGACCGCGGCCCGAACACGGGCGGCATGGGCGCGTTCTCGCCGACGCCCACGGTGACGCCGGAGGTGGCGGCGATGGTCGAGCGGGACGTGCTCCTGCCCGCCGTCCGCGAGCTCGCCCGCCGGGGCCGCCCGTTCCGCGGCGCACTCTACGCGGGCCTCATGCTCACGCCCGACGGCCCGCGGGTCCTGGAGTTCAACGCGCGGCTCGGCGACCCGGAGACGCAGCCCATCCTGCTGCGCATGACGAGCGACGTCGTCCCCGCGCTCCTCGGCGCGGCGGAGGGAGACCTGTCGAACGTGACGCTCGAGTTCGATCGCCGGGCGGCAGTCGGCGTGGTGCTCGCCGCGGAGCACTACCCGGCGAAGCCCGCCGCGGGGGATCCCATCGACGGCCTCGCCGGCCCGTTCGAGGAGGGCGTGCAGGTGTTCCACGCCGGGACGGCGCGCGCCCGGGATGGACGGATCGTCACCGCCGGCGGCCGCGTGCTCACGGTGTGCGCGCTCGGCGATGACCTCGACGACGCCGCCCGCCGCGCTTATGAGGCGGCGGCCAGGATCCGCTTCCGCGGCATGCAGCTGCGCAGGGACATCGGCAAGAGGGCGTGATGGAGCCGAAGGTACTCATCCTCATGGGGTCCGACTCCGACTGGGAGGTCATGGCCGAGGCGAAGAAGGCGCTCGACGAGCTGGGCATCCCGGCGGAGGTCCACGTCTCCTCCGCGCACCGCACGCCGGAGCGCACGGGCAAGCTCGCGCGCGAGGCCGCCGGCCGCGGCATCCAGGTCCTCGTCTGCGGCGCCGGCTCCGCCGCGCACCTCGCCGGCGTCTGCGCCGCGGAGACCGAGCTCCCCGTCCTCGGCGTGCCGCTCGCGGCGAGCGATCTGAAGGGGCTCGACGCGCTGCTCTCGACCGCGCAGATGCCCGCGGGCGTGCCCGTCGGCACGCTCGCCATCGGCAAGGCGGGCGCGCGGAACGCTGGGCTCCTCGCGGCGCGCATCGTCGCGCGCACGGACGCGGAGGTCGCCGAGCGCGTCCGGGCGCAGCGCCGCAAGATGGCCGAGGAGGTCCTCGCGAAGGACGCCGCCCTCCAGGCGAAGCTCGCGCCGCCGAAGGGCTAGCCGGTTGCGGCTCCTCCACCGGTACCTCGCCAAGGAGATCCTGCTCCCCTTCGCGGCGGGCCTCCTGTTCCTCACCCAGATTTTGCTCGCGACGCAGCTCCTCGCGCAGGCCGACGTGCTCTTCGGCTCGGGCGTGTCGCTCGTGGACGTGGGCGCGGTGATCGTCTTCCTCCTGCCGTATTTCCTCGGGTACGTCCTGCCGATCGCGTTCCTGCTCGGCGCCGTGCTCGGGGTGGGGCGGCTCGCCGAGGACCGCGAGGTGGTGGCGCTCGGCGCGGCGGGGTTCTCGCCGGCGTTCCTCGTGCCCGTCCCGCTCGCGCTCGGCGTCGCCGTCGCGGGCGTGGGGCTCTGGCTGTCGCTCGAGGCGGTGCCGGCGAGCCTCGACGCGGCCCGCACGCGGCTCAACGAGATCGTGAAGCACAACGTCATGAACGACGTCCGCCCGGGCACGTTCTACGACCAGATCCCGGGGTACACGCTCTACGCGCAGCGGGTCCACGGGGGGCGCTGGGAGAACGTCCTCATCAGCGACCGCTCCGATCCCTCCGCGCCGGTGCTGGCGCTCGCCCACGGCGGCCGGCTCGAGCCGGTCGGTGCGGGGGAGGAGATGCGCCTCGTCCTGGACGACGGCGAGGTCCATCGCGAGCAGGTGGACTCGGACGAGTACGTGCTCGCCACCTTCCGGCGGGCCGAGGTCGTCCTCGGGCTCGGGACCGCGCTCTCGGATCGCAACGCCGTGTCCCGCACCGGCCGCGAGGGCGTGGCCGAGCTGCGCGCGCGCGCCGCGGAGGCGCGCGCCAAGGGAGACGTCGTCGGCGCGCGGCGCGCGGAGGGGACGCTGCACCGGCGGATCGCCTCGGCCCTGGCGGTGATCCCGTTCGCGCTGCTCGCCGTCCCGCTCGGCGCCTCCCGGAGGGCGGGCCGCGCGTTCGGGGTGGGGTCGACCTTCCTCGTGGTGGTCGCCCACTACCTGCTCCTGCGCGCCGGGGAGGTGATGGCGCAGCGCGGCGCGCTCCCGGCCGCGCTCGCGCTCGAGCTGCCGACCCTGGTCCTGTCCGCCCTCGCGCTCGCGCTCATCGCGATCCAGGTCCACCGCGGCACGGGGGCGGTGCGGTGATCCTGTTCCGGTACGTCGCGCGCCGGACGCTCGCCGCGTTCCTGGGCGCGCTCGCGGGCGTCGTCGCGATCTTCCTGGCGGTCGACTTCGTCGACAACGCCGCCGCGTTCACCGGGCCGGGCTGGGTCGGGGCGGTGCTCGAGCTCTACGTGTACAAGGCCGCCGTGGTCGTGCGGCAGGTCGCGCCGGCGGCGATGATCCTGGGCGCCGCCATCGCGGTCTCGACGTTCCGCCGGACCCGCGAGTACACCGCAATGCGCGCGGTGGGGCTCGGACCGTGGCGGCTCGCCGTGCCCGTCATCGCGGTGACGATCCTCTCCGGCGGAGCGCTCCTCGTCGTCCACGACCTGTGGGGCGTGGAGGCCGCGGAGCGCGCCGAGGAGATCCAGGCGCTCCGCTTCGGGCGGGGCGGCGACCGGCGCCGCTTCGAGGCGGCGCGCGAGCCGAAGCGCTGGTTCCGCGGCAAGGACGGACGGCGGGTGTACCACCTCCGCGGGACGCTGCCCGACGGCGGGTTCGCCCGCGTGACGGTGATGGAGGTCTCGGACGCCTTCCGGCTGGTGCGCCGGATCGACGCCGACAAGATGCGGCCCGAGGGGGGCGGCTGGCTGCTCGAGGACGTCGAGGACCGGACGTTCCAGCCGGACGGGAGCGTGCGGCTCGACCGGGCCGCCTCGCGCCGGTACGAGTTCCCCGAGCCGCCCGACGCCTTCGCGGTGGTCCCCGGGCGGCCCACGCAGATGCGCTGGAAGACGCTGCTCTCCCAGATCGCGATCCGCCGCCGGCTGGGCCTGCCGGTCGCCGAGTTCCAGCTCGAGCGCTACAACCGGCTCGCGTACCCGTTCGCCGGCGCGCCCGGCGCGATGCTCGCGCTCGCGCTCGCGCTGCGCCGCAACCGCAAGGGCCACATCGCGGCGGCGCTCGTCGAGTCGGTCGGGGTCTCGCTCCTGTTCTGGGGAGCGCAGGGCGTCACCTGGGCGATGGGGCTCTCGGGGCACGTCGCGCCGTGGCTCGCGGCCTGGGCGCCGAACGTCGTGTTCCTCGTGGTGGGCGCGGTCGCGGTGCGGCGGGCGCGGTGACCCGAGGGGCGACGCCAGGAGGCGCTCCGGACGGTTGTGTATTAGTGTTGGGCGGCATGCGTGCTGGGGAGGCGGTCGTCGGCCCGAGCGATGAGGCTCGGCATGGGGGGCTTGCGCGCTCCCTGCTCGCGCGCGCCGCCATCGCCGGCGTGACCGTCCACGCGGCGTTCCTCCCCATCTCCATCGCGGGCATGCAGATCGGGCTCGCCGTCGCCGCGGTCGCCGTGGCGGGGCTGTGGGTGCTCGGCGATCGGCCCCCCGTCGCGCGCGTCGCCGTCCCCGTGCTGGTGCTCGCCGCGAGCGCGGCCGGGTCGGTCGCGCTCGCATGGTCGGCGGGCCTGCCGCCGGGCTCGCCCTCCGCCGCGTTCCACTGGCGCTACCTGCTCGCGCCGCTCGTGGTCGCCCTCGCGCTCGAGGCGGGAGCCGGCGACGATCCCGAGGCGCCTCGGCGGCGGGCGCTCCTCGTGCTCTCCGTGTGGAGCGCCGCCGCCCTCGTGCCGGCCCTCTTCGCCTGGGTCCAGGTGCGCACGGGGATCGACCCGATGCACGCGCTGGGGCTCCGCGGCACGTCCCTGCCTCCTGCGTACCGCCAGGTGTTCGCCCCGGGCGCGCCGGAGCGCTTCGCGGTCGTGGGGTTCTTCAGCTGGTACACGCGGCTCGCCCACGCGCTCACGCCGGTCGCGGTGCTCGCCGGGACGCTCGCGGCGCGGGCGCCGCTTCCCCGGAGGGCTCGCGCGTTCCTCGCCTTCGCCGCGGTCGCCTCGGGCGCCGCGGTGTTCCTGACGGGCGCCCGCTCCGCGTGGGCCGGGCTCGCAGTCGCCGCCGCGATCGTCGCGGCCGCTGCCATGACGCGCCGGACCCGCCGGATCGCGCTCGCGACCGCGGCCGCCGGGGCGCTCGCCGTGAGCCCGCTCCTGCCCGCCGCCTGGCACTGGCTGGAGGAGACCCGCGCGACGGGGGGCGGCAACGGGCGCGAGACGATCTGGGCCGTGTGCGCGGACGTCATCCGGGACCACCCGCTCACCGGGGTGGGCTACGGCGCGCTGCCGCGCTGGTCGGCGCCCTACTGGGAGCGTCGCGATCCGCAGTTCGGCGTGCAGGCCTGGTGTCACGACGCGCTCCTCTCGGCCGTCGCCGAGGGCGGGCCGCTGCTCGGCGGCGCCGTCGTGGCCTGGTTCGCGCTCCTCGCCGTGGCGTTCGCGCGGTGGCGCCGCGGCGCGGACGCGCTCGGCCGGGCCGGCGCCGTGGGCGGGCTCGCGGTGATCGCCGCGCTGCTCGTGAACTCCGCCGTGCACGACGTGTTCTGGACGTCCGAGCCGGCGCTCGCGTTCGGCTGCGCGATCGGGATCGCGGCGGTGCTCGCGCGGCCGCGGCCGGACGCGTCGAACGGCAAGGCAGGGGAATCGCAGGCATGATGGCGCTCGTGGGATCGGTCCAGGCGGTGCTCCGCTACCGGGAGCTGCTCGCGCTGCTCGTCGCGCGCGACCTCAAGGTCCGCTACAAGCGCAGCACCCTGGGGATGCTGTGGACGCTCCTCAACCCGCTCCTGCAGATGGTCGTCTACACGCTCGTGTTCTCCACCATCATGCGGATCGGCATCGAGGGGTACCCGGTGTTCCTCCTCGCCGGCCTCCTGCCCTGGACGCTCATCTCGGTCGGCTCGGTCTCCGCCTCGATGTCGCTCCTCGGCAACCAGAGCCTCATCCGCAAGGTGGCGGTCCCGCAGGCGGTCTACCCGCTCGCCGCGGTCGGCTCGAAGCTCACGGACGCGGTCCTGTCGCTGCCCGCCCTGGCGATCCTGGCGATCGCGCTCGGCCGCCCGCCCGGCGTGTCTTGGCTCTTCGTCCCGCTCGCGTTCCTGCTCGCTGCGGCGTTCACGACGGGGCTCGCGCTGCTCTTCAGCTCGCTCTCGGTGTTCTTCCGCGACGTCCGGCACCTCATCGACGTGCTCTTCCAGATCTGGTTCTACGTGACGCCGGTCATCTACCCGGTGTCGTTCCTCGAGAACCTCCACCCCGCGCTGCGCATGGCCCTGGCGCTCAACCCGGCCGCGCCCATCGTGCGGATGTTCCAGGTGACCATCTACGAGGGGCGGATCCCGCCCGCCGGGCTCGTCGGGCTCGCGACGCTCGCGGCCGCGGTCTCGCTCCTCGCGGGCGGCGCCTTCTTCGTGCGGTCCGAGGACCGCCACATCCACAACTTCTGAACATGCCCGGATCCCTCACCTTCGAGAACGTCGGCATGCGCTTCCGGATGTACCGGGAGCGGGTGACCACGCTGAAGGAGGCGGTCCTCGGCCGCTTCCGGCACCTGCGCACCGCCGACGAGTTCTGGGCGCTCCGCGGCGTCTCGTTCCACGTCGGCCCCGGCGAGTCGGTCGGCCTCGTCGGCCACAACGGCTCCGGCAAGAGCACGCTCCTCAAGATCGCGGCGGGCGTCCTCCGCGCCTCCGAGGGGCGGGTGCAGGTCGAGGGGCGCGTCTCGCCCATGATCGAGCTCGCGGCAGGCTTCGATCCGGAGCTCACCGGCCGCGACAACATCTTCCTGAACGGCGCGCTCATGGGCCACACGCGCCGGGAGATGGAGCGGAAGTTCGACCGCATCGTCGAGTTCAGCGAGCTCGGCGAGTTCATCGACATGCCGGTGAAGAACTACAGCTCCGGCATGTACGCCCGGCTCGGGTTCGCCATCGCGGTGGACGTCGAGCCGGAGATCCTGATCATCGACGAGGTGCTCGCGGTGGGCGACGAGCGCTTCCAGGCCAAGTGCATGGACCGCATCCGCGAGCTCAAGGGGTCCGGGTGCACCATCTTCTACGTCTCGCACGCGATGGAGACGGTCGCGGAGCTCTGCGAGCGGGTGATCGTGCTGCACCATGGCCGCGTCGAGTTCGACGGCGCGCCGGCGCCCGCCATCGCGCGCTACCGGGAGCTCCAGGGGTTCGTCCCGCACGCGGCGACGCGGGCGGGGTGAGGGCGCGATGGGCGTCGGTCTCCGCCGCGCCGTCCGCGCCGCGATCTCGCTCGGCGGTCCGGAGGCCGTGTACGCCGCGAAGAAGGGCGCCATCGCGCTCCGCGCGCGCCTGCCCGCGCCGCTGCTGCGTGCGCGCCACGCCGCCGCCCTCGCCGCGCTCGACGCCCGGATCGCGGAGGCGCGCGGGGTGGTGGTGTACCTCCCGACGATCAACTGGGGATACCTCCACCAGCGCCCGCACCAGCTCCTTCGCGAGCTCGGCCGCCGCGGCTACGTCGGCGTGTTCTGCACCTGCAACCCCGCGGCGGACGCGGTCGAGGGGCTGCGCGAGGTCGAGCCGAACGTCTTCCTCTGCGCGGATCCGCGGCTCGTCGCGCACCTCGCGCGGCCGATCCTGTGGCTCAACTGGACCGTGAACGAGGCGTGGCTGTCCGCGTTCCGCCATCCCCGCCTGGTGTACGAGTACATCGACGAGCTCGAGGTCTTCAGCATGCACTGCCGGCGCATGCACGCGGACCACGACGCGCTGGTGCGCAGGGCCGACGTGGTCGTCGCGAGCGCCGACCGGCTCCACGCGGCCATCCGCGCAGCGCGACCGGACGCGGTGCTCGCGCCGAACGGCGTGCACGCTCCGGACTTCCGCGGGAGGGAGGGCGAGGCGCCCCCCGAGGACCTCGCGCGGATCGTCGCCCTGGGTCGCCCGATCGTCGGTTACTACGGCGCGCTCGCCCGCTGGCTCGACTTCGAGCTGCTGAACCGCGTGACGCAGGACGGCGCGGAGCTGAGCTTCGTCGTCATCGGCCCGGATCACGACGGCTCCGCGGCACGCATCGCATCGCGCCCGAACGTGCACGTGCTCGGCGAGCGCCCGTACGGCGAGCTCGCCCGCTACTCGCGGCGCTTCGACGTCGCGATCATCCCGTTCGAGGTGAGCGAGGTGACGCGCTCCACCTCGCCCGTGAAGCTGTTCGAGTACATGGCCGCCGGCGCTCCGATCGTCACGACGCCGATGGACGAGTGCCGCAAGTACCGGTCCGTCACCACCGCCGCGACGCCCGCGGAGTTCCTCTCCGCGGTGCGGGCGGCCGTCGGCAGGCGGGGAGACGCCGCGTATCAGGCGCTCCTCGCCCGCGAGGTGCAGCAGAACACCTGGGGAGAGCGCGTGGATCGGGTGCTCGCCGCGCTCGACGCGGGAGCCACGGCGCCGGCGGAGAGGAGGCGCGCATGACGGGGCCTGCGGTGAATTCGCCGGACTACTGGGAGGCGCGGTTCGCGAGCGGAGACTGGGGGGCGCGCGGCGGGCCGGCGCAGTCCCGCTTCTTCGCGGAGCTGGCGCTCTCGCTCGTGCCCCCGGCGGTGGCGGACGACCTCCGCGCGCGCCGGGCGAGCGTGTGCGACTGGGGCTGCGGGGAGGGTGAGGGCGCCGCCGCGCTCGCGGCCGCGTGGGGGACGCCCGTCACCGGCCTCGACGTCTCGCCCGCGGCGGTGGAGCGCGCGAGCAGGCGGCACGCCGGGGTCTCCTTCGCCGTGTCGCGCGCGGGTCTCGATCGGGAGTACGACGTGCTCTTCACGTCGAACACGCTCGAGCACTTCGCCGCGCCGTGGGGCGTGCTCGCGTCGCTCCTGCCCAGGGTGGGCCGCTACGTCCTCCTGCTCGTGCCGTTCGAGGAGCGGGAGCGGATCGAGGAGCACGCCTACACGTTCGAGCTCGAGAGCTTCCCCCTGGAGGTCGGCGGCTTCGAGCTCGTCGATCTCCGCGTCGCGCACTGCGCGGGGGTCGAAGGGTCGTGGTGGGCGGGCGATCAGGCGCTCGCGACCTACGCCCGGCGGGGCGCCGAGGGGATACCGCTGAGGCTCGAGCCCGCGCTCGCGGCGGGCGTGGCGCGGGCGGCGGCCCTCGCGGAAGCCCGCCACGCGCTGACGCAGGAGCGTGACGCGCTCCGCGCCGAGCGCGATGCGCTCGCTGCCGAGGGCGAAGCCGCGCGCGCCCGGCTCGCGTCGCTGCGCGCGGAGGCCGCCCATTGCGCGCAGCGCCTCGAGGCCGATCGGGCGCGCCGCTCGTACGTGCTCGCGCGTGCCGTGGCGACCTTGCGGGAGCACCCCGTCTCGGCCGCGGTCGCCGCGTGGGACGGGACCACGGGCCGGGTCGAGGCGGCGCACGCGCGGCTGCGCGGGTGGGATTCCCTCGCGGACGGGGCGGCGTCGCTCCGCGCCGCGGTGGCGGCATCGCAGGAGTGAGCCGCGCGCCGGGCTCAGGCCCGGCGCGTCCCGGTCTTCCGCAGCCAGCGGTACGCGTCGACGTAGGCGCCCGCGTAGGCGTCGGCCATGGCGCGGACGTGGAAGGGCCCCATGACCTTCTCGCGGCCGCGCGCGCCGCGGGCACGCCACGCGTCCGGGTGGAGCGCCACCTCGCGCATCGCCGCGGCGAGCACCTCGACGTACTCCTCCGGGGGACGCTCCCCGAGCGCGACGAGCTGCTCGAGCGTCAGCTCCGACAGCCGCTCGTAGGGGCACGGGATCACGATCCCGATGTCGCCTTCGTGGATCACCTCCCGCGCCGAACCCACGTCGGAGACGACCAGCGGGAGCCCGAAGTACATGGCCTCCATGACCGCGATGCTCCACCCCTCCACGAGCGACGGGAGCACGAAGCAGTCGGCGGCGCGGATGAGGCCCGCGATCGCGTCGCGGCTGCCCCAGGGCAGGATGAGCACCCGGTCCGAGAGCCCGCCGGCGCGGACGGCCTCGTCGACCTCGCGGGCGTAGCGCGCGTCCAACGGATTGCCGACGAGCACGAGCCGCGCGCGCGGCACGTCGACGGAGACCCTCGCGAGCGCCTCGACGGTGGTCCGCTGGAGCTTGTTGGGCGTGAAGGACCCCACCTGCAGGAACACGAAGTCGCCCTCGGAAAGGCCGAGCTCCTCGCGTGAGCCCCGGGACGCGCCCTCGAGCGCGCTCGGGTCGAGCCCGTTCGGCACGATCCGCACGCGCCGCGGATCCACCCCGAAGGTCGCCTCGAAGAAGCGCCCCACCTGCGGCGACACGGCGAGGTGGAGATCCACGTCGCGCAGGCGCTCGGCACGAGCGCTCCGGGCCTGCGGGTCCAGCCACACGTAGCTCGAGTGCACGGTGTACACGGTCGAGAGACCCAGGCCGCGATAACCGGTCAGCCCGGCGACGCTGTGGTGCAGGTTCACCACCTGGAGCTGACGCTCCTGCGCCGCCGCGATCAGCCGTCCCTCGACGCCGCCCGTGACCACCACGTCCACGCCGTCCTTCTGCAGCGCCCGGCCGGTGAGGCCGCACTCCGTCGCGTGCACGAGGACGGTCGGACGGACACGCGAGCGATCGAGGTTGCGGACGAGGTCGGAGACGATCTGCTCGAGGCCGCCGCGGTCCATCCCGTCGACCTGGAAGCCGACGCGCAGCGGCTCGCGCACGGGGAGGACCCGCGCCGGCGGCTGGCGAGGCGCGCGCGCGCAGCGCTTCTCGAAGAGGCGCAGCTGCGCGATGCGGCGGGCGAGCTCCGGCTCGCGCCGGGGATCGAGGAGGAACACGCCGCCGGGCAGCTCGCGATCGAGGTGCGCCGCGACCAGGGGGTCGGCGGCGAAGAGCAGCTCGGCGCGCCTCGCCGCGGCCTCGTCCACCTGGTCGAGCGGGAGGTCGACCACGCACACCCGCAGCGCGTCGTCGGAGTCCTCGCGCTCGCGCACGGCGGGATCGCCTGCGCGCGACAGGGCGTACGCGACGACGTCCGGCGTCGCCCCCGCCGCCACGCTCCGCGCGCCCGGGATCTCGACGCCCAGCTGGAGCCAGGCGGGGCTCGAGGCCAGCGCGGCCAGCCGCTCGCCGTGCCGGTCGAGCAGGCGGTGCACGCTCTCCGCGATGCGAAGCTCGCGGGCGCGCGCGTTCAGCGTGTTCTCGTGGACGCGGTACCGGTAGAGGACCTCCTCCACGTGGCCGATCCCGAACAGCGCGTGGATCCGCAGCCAGTAGTCGTAGTCCTCGCCGCCGAACGTGTCCTCGGCGTAGGCGCCCACCACGCGGGCCGCGTCGCGCCGGTAGAGGAAGCTCGCACCGATGAAGTTGTCGCCGCTCCGGTGGAGGTTCTCCACCGTGACCTCGCGCGGCAGGCGCATCCGGCTGCGGTCGTGCGGGTCCTGGTTCTGCGGCCGGAAGAGCGGATCGTCGAGCGGGCGGCCGCGATCGTCGATGGCCTGGTAATCGGAGAAGACCATCGCCTGCTCCGGATGCGCGCGGAGGTACCCCACGAGCACCTCGAGCTGGCGCGGGAGCATCACGTTGTCCGCCGAGGTCCAGGTGTAGAACTCGCCGGTGGCGAAGTCGAACCCGTTGTTGAGGGCGGACGGGAGCTTCTGGTTCGGCTGGGTCACGACGACGACGCGCGGGTCGTCCGCGAAGCGCTCGAGGATGGGCTCGACGCCGTCGGTCGACCCGTCGTTGACCACGATGAGCTCGAGATCGCGGTACGTCTGGGCGAGGACGCTCTCGATGGACTCCGCGAGCATCGACGCCTGGTTGTAGACGGGGAGCACCACGCTCACCCGTCCGCGGCGCCCCAGGGTGAGCCCGACGACCTGTCCCCCGCCGTCCGGCAGGAGCGAGCGCGCCGCCGCCCCGACCGCTCGCATCCCGCCGAGGCGGGCCTTCGCCTTCCGGGCCAGGCCGTGCGCCACCCGCAGCGGCCAGAACCCGTCCCGGACGCGGTAGTAGACCCGCGCCGCGCGCCAGGCCGTGCTGGTCCGGATCCCCTCGAGCTCCGCCTCCGTGCGGCGAAGCCGCTCCCCGGTGCGCTCCAGGTCCTCGCGGAGCCGGGAGGTGCGGGCGCGCTCGCGGGCGAGCGCGAGCCGAGCCTCGGCGAGCTCCTTCTCGATGCCGCCGGGGTCCATGGCCGAGGCCTGCTCGGCGTCGTGCGACACGCTCTGCTCCTCGCGACGGCCTGGTGGCGGGGGGGAGGTCACGGTCGAGCTCATGCTGCGGGCACTTTGCCACGAGTGCCCGATCCCTTGGGACCCTTGATAGGGAGGACGTCGGGGCGGCGTCGCTCGGCGCCCGTGCACCTGCTCCGCGGGCAAGTCACCGCCGCCCCGTCACCCTCCGGTACACCTCCAGCGTCAGCCGCGCCGTGTCCTCCCAGCGGAACCGCCGCGCGCGCCCGCGCGCGGCCGCGGCGCGCAGCCGCGAGCCCTCGCGGTCGTCGAGGGCCGTCCGGATCGCCGCGGCGAAGGCCTCGGGGTCGGACGGGGCGGCGTAGCGCACCGTCTCGCCGCCGACCTCGCGGAGCGCGGGGATGTCGCTCGCGACCGCGGGCGTCCCGGCCGCCATCGCCTCCGCGAGGGGCAACCCGAACCCCTCCCGCACCGAGGGCATGACGAAGCAGGCGGCGCCCGCGTACAGCGCGGGCAGCTCGTCGTCCGGGACCGTCCCCGCGAGCTGCACGTGCGGGGCGAGATCGCCGAGCGGCAGCGACTGGGTGAGCCCGCGCCGCCCCGCGATGACGAGGCGCAGGTCGCGCCCCTCGCGGCGCAGGAGCCGGAGCACGTCGAGCAGGACCGGCAGGTTCTTGCGCGGCTCGAGGGTGCCGACCGCGAGCAGGTAGGGCGCGCGGGGGCCTTCCGGCGCGCGCGCCTCGAAGAAGACCGGGTCGACGCCGTTCGGCGTGACGTGCACGCGCTCGCGCGGGACCCCCGTCGCGCGCACGAGCTCCTCCCGCGCCGCCTCCGACGGCGTGAACACCGCGGCGGCGCGCGCGAGCGCCTGCGGGTACAGCGGCCGCGCGTACCAGCGCTGCTCGGCGGGCAGGGCGTCGGGCTCGAGCCACGGCGTCGCGTCGTGGACGGTGACGGCGGAGCGCCCGCGCCAGAGGAGCGGGGTGGGGGAGCCTGGCGAGTGGAGCAGGTCCACGCGCGCGCCGGCGGCGGCGAGCGGGAGCCACGCCTGGTCGAGCGCGACGCGCGTGCGGAGCGGCGCGGCGCGCTGCTCGACCTCGAGCTCGGCGATGCTCGGCGGCGGGTCCGGCCGGGTGAAGAGGACGAGCTCTCCCGGCGCCAGCGCCGCGAGCGCGCGGGCGAGGCCGATCGCGTGGCGCTCGGGGCCGGCGAGGCGGTCGGGGCGGAGCCAGGTGAAGTCGATGCCTACGCGCACGGGCGCTCGCTCGCGGATCGCCGTCTTCAGGCCGCCGCCCACTCGGCCGGAACGCCCGACGGCGAGAGCCCGAGCGCGTCGCCGATCCGCGCGCTCGCGCGCCCGTCGCCGTAGAGATCGACCCGGCGCGCCATCCGGGCGTAGGCGGCGCCGTCCCGGAGCAGGGAGGTGCAGGCCTCGCGGATCACCTCGCGGCTCGTCCCGACGAGCCGCGACACGCCGGCCTCGACGCTCTCCTGCCGCTCCGTGACGTCACGCATGACGAGCACCGGCTTCCCGAGCGCGGAGGCCTCCTCCTGGATCCCGCCGGAGTCCGTCAGGATGAAGCGGCTCCGGCGCGCGAGCCACACGAGCGCCGGGTACTCGACCGGCTCGACGAGGTGCACGTTCGGCAGCCCGGAGAGGATGCGGAAGACCGGTTCCCGGACGTTGGGGTTGAGGTGCACCGGGTAGAGGATCTCGACGTCGTTCGCGCTCGCCACGTCCCGGATGGCCTCGCACAGCTCCTCGAACGGTCGCCCGAAGCTCTCGCGCCGATGGCCGGTGACGAGCACGAGGGGGCGCTCCGCGCGCAGCGGGAACCGCGCCGCGTACATCTCGTCGAGCCCCTTTTCACGGAGGGTCTCGATCGCGAGGAGGAGCGCGTCGATCCCGGTGTTGCCGACCACCCGGATGCGGTCCTCCGGGATCCCCTCCGCGAGGAGGCTCGCCTTCGCGCGCGCCGTCGGCGCGAGGTGCAGGTCGGCGAGCCGCGCGGTGAGCACGCGGTTCATCTCCTCGGGGTACGGCGCCCAGCGGTCGCCGCTGCGCAGCCCCGCCTCGACGTGTGCGACCCGGACCTTGCGGTGAAAGGCGGCGAGCGCCGTCGCGAAGCACGTGGTCGTGTCGCCCTGGACGACCACCCAGTCCGGGCGGCGCGACTCGAGCAGCCGATCCACCCCCGTGAGAGTCCGGGCGGCCACGTCCGACAGCGTCTGGTTCGTGCGCATGATCTCGAGGTCGTGATCGACGTCAACCCCGAAGAAGGAGACCACCTGGGTAACCATCTCCCGATGTTGCCCCGTGAGGCATACCTCCACGTGGGCCCCGGGGCGTTGCCGGAGATCGTGTACGAGGGGAGCGAGCTTCACCGCCTCGGGACGGGTTCCGAAGACGATCAGGATGCGCATTTCGCCAAACGTTACCAAGAGTAGCGACGTGTGGATATAAAGACCTGGGGACGGTGGAGGCAGCTCTCGATCACACTCGCCGGCGGTCGCGATGAGCGCCCGGCCGCGTGAGCGCGGGGCGGCGCCCCAGGGAGACTTACGATGATCCTGCTGCACGCGCTCGAGTGGGGACTGCTCGTGCTGGGCGTCTACACTTTTGCGGTCGCGCTGTGTGGCTTCCTCCCGCGCCGGAAGAGCGCCGCCGTCGAGCCGCTGCACCGCTTCGTCGTCGTCGTCCCGGCGCACGACGAGGCGGCGGTGATCGGCGACGCGGTCCGCGCGCTCACGCAGCTCGACTATCCCCGCCGCATGTTCCGCGTCGTGGTCGTCGCCGACAACTGTAGCGACGACACCGCGGCGCGCGCGCGGACCGCGGGCGCGGACGAGGTGCTCGAGCGCGACGAGCCCGGGAGCACGGGGAAGGGTCACGCCCTCCGGTGGGCGCTCGAGCGCGTCGCGTCGCGCTGGACCCCCGACGCGATCTGCGTGTTCGACGCCGACAACGTCATGTCCCCCAACTTCCTCACGGTCATGAACGCGCGGCTCGCCGCGGGCGCGCACGTCGTGCAGGGCTACCTCGACACGAAGAACCCGGACGACAGCTGGGTGACGAAGGCGATCTCCACCGGCTACTCGGTGTCGTCGCGCCTCTTCCAGCTCTCGCGCGAGAACCTCGGCATGTCCGCGGCGCTCGGCGGGACGGGCTACTGCATCCGGACGTCCACGCTGCACGCCTTCCCGCCGGATCCCGCCTGCGTGACGGACGACGCGGAGCTGCAGATGCGGCTCCTCCGCGAGGGCATCCGCGTGGAGTGGGCGCACGACGCCGTCACGTTCGACGAGAAGCCGCTCACGATGAGGGCGTCGAACGCGCAGCGGACGCGCTGGATGCAGGGCCGCTGGGACGTCGCGCGGCGGCACCTCCTCCCGCTCCTCGCGCGGGCGCTCCGCCACGGCGATCAGGCGGCGCTCGACGGCGCCATCGCGTGCGTGCAGCCCTCGCGCTCCGCGGTGGCGGTGCTCGCGGCCGGCGTCGCGGCGGTGCACGGGGTGGCCGCGCTCCGGGGCTCGGCGCTCGCGGCGGCGTTCTCCGTTCCGCTCCCCGCCTGGGGCGCGCTCCTCGCGTGCTACGCGGTGTTCCCCATGGCGGCGATGCGCGCCGAGGGGATGCCGGCGCGCGCGTTCGTGCGCTACGCGTACACGGCGATCTTCAACTCCACCTGGCTGCCCATCCTCGTGCGCGGGCTCTTGCGCATCGGGAAGCGCGACTGGGTCTCGACGCAGCACACGCGCAGCATCCCGCTCGAGGCGCGGCTCGCGGAGCGCCGCCCCGCGCCCGGGGGAAAGCCACCCGGCTCGGAGCGGGTGGCCTGATGCTGAAGCAGCGCGCGCGAGCGGTCGCTGCCGGGCTTCGGGGGCTCGATCTCGGGCTCCTGGTGCTCGCCTTCGGCCTCGCGTACTGGGTGCGCAGCGCGCTGCCCGGCACCCTCCCGGATCTCTACGCGCCCGACCGCTACCTGGCGTGGGTCGCGGCCGCGCTGCTCCTGTGGAGCCCCGCCGCGGGGGCCTCCCACGTGTACGCCGCGTACAGGACGCGCTCGCTCGGGGTCGAGGTGCTGCGCCTCGGCCGCGCCACGGTCACCCTCGCGCTCCTCCTCGGCACCGGGACGTTCATCGCGCACGACCACCAGCTCTCGCGCCTGCTCTTCGGGATCTGGCTCGCGACGGCGCTCGCGCTCTTCGCCGCGAGCCGGGTGGTGCTCCGGACCACCGCGCGCGCCGTCCGCCGGCGGGGCCGGAACACCCGCGCGTTCGCGGTGGTCGGCAGCGGGCCGCTCGCGGTGGCGATGGCGCGTCGGCTCGGGACGCGGCGGGAGTGGGGGCTCAGGTTCTGCGGGTACATCGTCGAGCCGGACGGAGCGGTTCGTCGAGGGGCCCAGGTGCTGGGCGCGATCGAGGACATGGGGAAGATCCTCGACCTGCACGTGCTGGATCTGGTCGTGGTCGCGGTGGGGCGCGATCGGCTCCGGGACGTCGAGGAGGCCATCGCGCTGTGCGAGGAGCAGGGGGTTCCGGTGAAGATCGCCCTCGACCTCTTCCCGGCGATCGACGCGCAGCTCGAGATCGAGGAGCTCGACGGGATCCCGCTCCTCTCCCTCGCGTCCGGTCCCCAGGAGGTGCTGCCGCTCCTCGCGAAGCGTGCCTTCGACGTCGTCCTGAGCGCCCTCGGCCTCCTCGTCCTCTCGCCCGTCCTCGCGCTCGTCGCGCTCGCCGTGCGGCTCGACTCCCCGGGCCCGGTGCTGTTCCGGCAGCGGCGCGTCGGCCTCAACGGCCGCGAGTTCACCCTGTACAAGCTCCGCTCGATGCGGGTCGGCGCAGAGGACGAGCTCCACGCCCTGCGCCAGCACAACGAGGCGGACGGGCCGGTCTTCAAGATGCGCGACGATCCGCGCGTGACGGCGGTCGGCCGCTTCATCCGCCGGGCCTCGCTCGACGAGCTCCCGCAGCTCTGGAACGTGCTCTGCGGCGAGATGAGCGTCGTCGGCCCGCGCCCGCCCCTCCCGGAGGAGGTGCGCCGCTACGAGCGCTGGCAGCGCCGGCGCCTCTCGATGAAGCCCGGGATCACCTGCACCTGGCAGATCTCGGGCCGCTCCGATCTCGAGTTCGATCGCTGGATGGAGCTCGACCTCGCCTACATCGACGGCTGGTCGCTGTGGCGGGACCTGCGCATCGTCGCCCAGACGATCCCGGCCGTCCTGCTCCGGCGCGGGGCGCGCTGACGCGCCGCTCCGGCCCGACTATCCTTCGAGGCCGTGCCGCCGCTCCCCGCCGATCTCGACGCTCGCGTCACCGCCGCCGCGGACGTGCTCCGGCGCGGCGGCCTCGTGGCCTATCCCACCGAGACGTTCTACGGGCTCGGCGCGCTCGCCCGCGACGAGGCCGCGCTCGGCAGGCTCGCCCGCGCGAAGCTCCGCCCGGAGGGCAAGCCCCTGCCGCTCCTCGCGGCGGACGTCGGCCAGGTGGAGGCGGTCGCCGGGCTCACGGGCATCGCGGCCCGCCTCGCCGCGCGCTTCTGGCCCGGGCCGCTCACGCTGGTGCTCCCCGCGCTCCCGGGGCTCGACCCCGCGGTCACGGCCGGCGCCGGGACCGTCGCCATCCGCGTCCCCGGCAGCGAGGTCGCGCGGGCCCTCGCCCGGCGGGCGGGCGGGGCCATCGTGTCGACGTCTGCGAACCTCTCCGGCGAGGCGCCGCCGACCGACGCCGGAGACCTCTCGGCGGACCTCCTCTCGCGCATCGACCACGTCCTCGACGGCGGGCGCACGCCGGGCGGGCTGCCGAGCACGATCGTGGAGGTGGAGGGGGACAGCGTCCGCCTCCTGCGCGAGGGCGCCATCCCATTCGACGCCGTGCGCGCCGCGGCCGACTGACGCAAGGGGGCTGCTCCGGATGCGCGCGGTCACCTCGGGCGCCTTGCACCCCGCGGGGCGCTGATCTAGCGTCCCACCCCCATGGCGGAGATCGCCCCGTTTCACGGAATCCGATACGCCGCCTCGAAGGGCCGCGCGCTCGCACAGCTCATCGCGCCGCCCTACGACCTCATCTCGCAGGAGCAGCGCGACGAGCTGCTCCGGCGCAGCACCGAGAACGTGGTCCACATCACCCTCGGCGAGGAGCGCCCCGGCGACGGGCCGGCGCAGAACCGCTACACGCGCGCCGCGGAGTACTTCCGCCGCTGGCTCGCCGAGGGCGTGCTGCGCCGCGACCCCACCCCGGCGCTCTACCCGCTGGAGCAGAGCTTCTGGTCGCCGGATGGGCGGCGCCTCAAGCGGCGCGGCTTCATGGCCGCCGTGCGGCTGCACGAGTTCCGCGAGGGCATCATCGTCCCGCACGAGAAGACGCTCGTCGCGCCCAAGGCGGACCGGCTCGAGATCCTGAGGCACGTGGGCGCGAACCTCTCGCCCATCTTCGGCCTGTACCGGGACGAGGCGCAGGTCACGGCGCGGACGCTCGACGCGGCGACCGCGGCGGAGCCGGTGGCGGACACCGACTCCGACGACGGCGTGCACCACCGCATGTGGCGGACCGAGGACCCGGCGCTCGTGTCCGCGCTCACCGAGCTCGTCGCGCGGCAGCGCGTCTTCATCGCCGACGGGCACCACCGCTACGAGACGGCGCTCGTGTACCAGCGCCAGCTCGAGGAGGCGAACCCCGGCCTCCCCGCGGACGGCGGGCACCACTACATCCTCATGTTCCTGTGCCCGATGAACGACCCGGGCCTGTTCCTGTTCCCCACGCACCGGCTCCTGTTCGGCCTGAAGGACCTCTCCCTCCCGCGCTTCGTCGAGCGGCTCGAGCGCTACTTCACGGTGGAGACGCTCCCCGAGGACATCCGCCGCCCGGCGGGCCGCGCCTGGGCCATCTCCAAGCTCGCCGAGCACGGGGGCAAGGCGAGCACCTTCATCCTCCTCTCCGCCGAGGACCAGAAGGCGCGCGTGGTCACGCTGCGCGACGACGTGGACCTCTCCGACGCGGAGCTGCCCGCGAACCAGATGCTGCGGGCGCTCGACGTGACGGTGCTGCACTCGATCGTCTTCCAGCACCTGCTCGGCCTCTCGCCGCGGGCGCAGGAGAACCAGGAGAACCTCACCTACGTCCGCGACGCGGGCGAGGCGGTGAACCGGGTCCTCTCCGGCGAGCATCAGCTCGGGTTCCTCCTGAACCCCACGCCGATGTGGCAGGTCGAGGCGATCGGCGACGCGGGCGAGACGATGCCGCAGAAGAGCACGCTCTTCTACCCGCGCCTCCAGAGCGGCCTCGTGATGCGCCAGGTGAACCCCCGGGAGCGGCCCTAGCCGGCGAGGCCGCGCTTCTTTGTCCAAACCCGCAGTCTGCGATAGAAAACCGTCATGCCCTTCCCCCAGGACCGCCCCCGCCGCCTGCGCCGCAACGAGGCGCTGCGCAGCCTCGTCCGCGAGACGCACCTCGCGCCCGACGACCTCGTCTGGCCGCTGTTCGTGCTCCCCGGCAAGCGCGTGCGGAACCCGGTGAAGTCGATGCCGGGCGTCTTCCAGCTGTCGGTCGACGAGCTCGTCGCGGAGGCGCAGGCCGGGTACGAGGCGGGCGTCCGCTCCGTGATCCTGTTCGGGATCCCCGAGCACAAGGACGAGATCGGCAGCGGGGCCTACGACGAGAACGGCGTCGTCCCGCAGGCGATCCGCGCGCTCAAGGCAAAGGTCCCCGGGCTCGTCGTGATGACCGACGTGTGCATGTGCGAGTACACGGACCACGGCCACTGCGGCATCCTCAAGGCGCCGAAGGCCGGCGGCCCCGGGCAGGATCTCTCGGTCGACAACGACGCGACCCTGCCGCTCCTCGCCAAGGAGGCGGTCGCGCACGCCCGCGCCGGCGCCGACATCGTCGCCCCGTCGGACATGATGGACGGCCGCGTCGCCGCGATCCGGGCGGCGCTCGACGCCGAGGGGTACGGAGACGTGCCCGTCCTCTCCTACGCCGCGAAGTTCGCCGGCGCGTTCTACGGCCCGTTCCGCGACGCCGCGGAGAGCGCGCCGCGCGAGGGGCCGGGCATCCCCAAGGATCGCAAGGGCTACCAGATGGACCCCGGCAACTGGCGGGAGGCGCTCCGCGAGGTGGCGCTCGACGTCGCCGAGGGCGCCGACATGGTGATGGTGAAGCCCGCGGTGCCGTACCTCGACATCGTGCGGCTCATCCGCGATCGCTTCGAGCTGCCGGTCGCCGCGTACCACGTGTCCGGCGAGTACGCGATGATCAAGGCCGCCGCCGAGCGCGGCTGGATCGACGAGGCGCGGGTCGTGCTCGAGACCCTGCTCTGCTGCCGCCGCGCCGGCGCCGACCTCATCCTCACCTACTACGCGAAGGAGGCCGCGCACCTCCTCACCGGGAAGCGCGGGTGACCCGCGGAGCGTCCCAGCCCGACGAGCCCGGCGGGGCGGCCTCGTACAAGGTCGTCGAGGTCTCGCCCGTCGGCGAGGAGAGCCTGGAGGGGGCGCTGAACCGCTGGACCGCGGAGGGCTTCGCCTTGGAGTCGGTGCACTTCGTCATGCGCGAGGGGTCGCACCGCCCGGCGATGGCCTACCTGTTCTTCGTGCGGGGGAGCGCGTAGCGAGATGCGCGACGCGAGGCGAGAGGGCAGCCCGTACCCCAAGGCGGACCTGTCGCTCCGCGCGCTCGCGCGGCTCGCCGACTTCACCCTCGCGCTCGTCCTCGCCCAGGCGTCGCCGCAGGTGGGGCCGCTCCTCGCCGCGCTCTACCTGCTCGTCGCCGACGGCCTGCTCTCCGGGCAGTCCATCGGCAAGAAGATCTTCGGCGTGCGCACGGTCGTGGTGCCGCGCCGGGCGCCGGCCGGCTACCGCGAGTCCATGCTGCGCAACGCGCCGTTCGCGCTCGTCGCCATCTTCTACGCGGTGCCGCTGCTCTGGCCCGTGCTGTTCGTCGCCGGCGTGCCGATCGTCGCCTTCGAGGCGTACATGATCTACACGGACCGGCTCGGCGTCCGGATCGGCGACATCTTCGCCGACACGCAGGTGGTCGACGGGAAGGTGCTGGCGAAGGACGCGGCCGTGGCGCCCGACCTCGCCGCCACGCCGGCGCCGCCGCCCTCCGCGAGCGCGACGCGCGGCGGCGCGGCCCGGTCGGCCGCCTAGGAGCATGACCCGCGAACCGCCAGCGAGCGAGGCGAGCCCGCCGCGGCGGAGGCGCAGCCCCCGTTAGTTCCTTCCAGGAGCCGGCCCACGATGCGCATCGCGCTCACGCACAACCTTCGACTCTCCGACTCCGAGGAGGAGGCCGAGTTCGACACCCGCGAGACCGTCGACGCCCTGGCGGCCGCCATCGAGCGCCTCGGCCACCGCGTCGAGCGGATCGAGGTCTCCGGGCCGGCGTCGCGCACCGTCGCGCGCCTCGAGGCGTTCGGGCCGGACCTCATCTTCAACACCGCCGAGGGGCGGCGCGGCCGCTTCCGCGAGGCGTTCTTCCCGGCGCTCTTCGACGAGCTCGGGATGCCGTACACCGGCTCCGACGCCTACGCCCTCGCGCTCACGCTCGACAAGCAGCTCACGAAGCTCGTGCTCGCCCAGCACGGGGTCACGACGCCGCGCTGGCAGTACCTCGAGGACGCGCAGAAGCTCCAGCCCAACGCCCTGCGCTACCCCGTCATCGTGAAGCCCAACTTCGAGGGCAGCTCGAAGGGCATCACGCAGGACTCGGTGGTCGAGGACGCCCTGCGGCTCCACGAGGTGGTGCGCGAGTCCCTCCGGCGCTACCCCGCGGGGCTCCTCGTGGAGGAGTTCATCGTCGGGCGGGACGTGACGGTGCCGTTCCTCGAGGCGGCCGCGCCGGAGCGGCACGGCGTGCTGCAGCCGGTCGAGTACGTCATCGACGAGGCGGCCACCGCCTCCCGCCGGTACGCCATCTACGACTACGAGCTCAAGACCAAGCTCGACCGGTACGTGTCCGTGCGCGCGCCGGCGAAGGTGAAGCGGAGCCAGGCCGAGCGGATCCAGCAGCTCTGCGAGACCGTCTACCGCCAGCTCGGGATCCGCGATCTCGGCCGGATCGACCTGCGCCTCGGCGACGACGGCGGGATCTACTTCCTGGAGATCAACGCGCTGCCCTCCCTCGAGCCCGGGGCGGGCATCTACGCCTCCGCCGCGCTCGAGGGGCTCCACGACGACGCCGTGCTCGGCGCGGTCATCCAGAGCGCGACGCGCCGCTTCAACATCGCCGAGCCGCGCGGACGGCGCGGCCGCCCGAGGCGCACCGAGCGGCTCAAGGTCGGCTTCACCTTCAACGTGAAGCGGCTCACGCCGGACCCGTCGGGCGAGGGGGACGAGGAGGCCGAGTACGACTCCCCGAAGACGCTCCAGGCGATCCGCGAGGCCATCGCGAGCTACGGCCACGAGGTGGTCGATCTCGAGGCGACGACCGAGCTGCCCTTCGTCCTCGCGGCGACGCCGGTGGACGTCGTGTTCAACATCGCCGAGGGGTTCCGGGGCCGGAACCGCGAGTCGGCGGTCCCGGCGCTCCTCGAGCTCCTCGACATCCCGTACACGGGGTCGGATCCCGCCGCGCTCTCGGTCTCGCTCGACAAGGCGCTCGCGAAGCGCATGGTCCGGACGCACGGGGTGCTCACGCCCGACTACGTGGTGATGCACACCGGGAAGGAGCGGCTCCCGCGCGAGCTCTCGTTCCCGCTCCTCGTGAAGCCCGTCGCGGAGGGGACCTCGAAGGGCGTCACGAAGAAGTCCATCGTGCGCGACGAGGTCGAGCTGCGCGAGGTCGCGCGCGAGCTCATCGCGAAGTACCGCCAGCCGGCGCTCGTCGAGGCGTACGTCGCCGGGCGCGAGTTCACGGTGGGGCTCCTCGGCGAGCGCCGCCCGCGCGTGCTGCCGCCCATGGAGATCGTCTTCCTCGACGCGAGCGATCCCACGCCCATCTACTCGTTCGAGATGAAGCAGGACTGGAACGAGCACATCCGCTACGAGGTCCCCGCGAAGCTCGCGCCGCGCGAGCTCGACCGGCTCGAGAAGGCTGCGCGCGAGTGCTTCACCGCGCTCGGCTGCCGCGACATCGCGCGGGTGGACTTCCGCATGGACGCGGAGGGCCGGATCTACTTCATCGAGTGCAACCCGCTGCCGGGGCTCGCGCCCGGGTGGTCGGACCTCGTGCTCATCTCGCAGGCCGCCGGGATCGACTACCGCGGGCTCATCGGCGAGATCCTCGCGTTCGCGATCCGGCGCTACCAGGAGCGGGAGCGAGAGCGGGAGCGGGCCCGGCGGGCGCAGGCGGCGGCCGAGCGCGAGGCCCTCGCGGAGCGCGCCGTGGCGGAGCGGGGCGCGCACGCGCAGGCGGTCGCGGGCGCCGCCAACGGGTCGAACGGCTCGGAGAAGCCTTCCGGGACGCCCGGCGAGGGCGCGCCGCCCGTATAATCGCGGGCGATGCCCGACGACCGCCCGACGAACGAGCCGCGCCGCCGCGCGCGGGAGCTGGGGATCCCGCTCGGGCGCTACAAGACCGGGCGCTGGAACGCGATCACCGACGTCGCGGGCGTGAAGGTCGGCCACGCGACGATCATCCGCGGGGCCGCGGGGCCGCTCAAGGTGGGGAAGGCGCCGGTGCGCACCGGCGTCACCGCGATCCTCCCGAACCCGGCGAACGTGTTCGAGGAGCGCGTCGTCGGCGGCGGCTTCATCCTGAACGGGGCGGGCGAGGTCTCGGGGATGACCCAGCTCCTCGAGTGGGGCCTCATCGAGACGCCGATCTTCCTCACCAACACGCTCTCCGTCGGCGCGGTCTCGGACGCCGCCGTGAAGTGGATGATCGACCGGTTCCCGGGCATCGGGCACGAGCACGACGTCATCATCCCGCTCGTCGGCGAGTGCGACGACTCCTGGCTGAACGACATCGCCGGCCGGCACGTGCACGAGGAGCACGTGACCGAGGCGCTCCGGACCGCGAGCGACGGGCCGGTCGCGGAGGGGAGCGTGGGCGGCGGGACGGGGATGATCACCTGCGACTTCAAGGCGGGGATCGGCACCGCGAGCCGCAAGCTCCCGGAGGTGCTCGGCGGCTACACCGTGGGCGTGCTCGTCATGTCGAACTTCGGCGTGATGCGGCAGCTCCGCGTGGGCGGGCTCCCGGTCGGCGAGGTGCTCGAGGCGCGGTACCGCTCGGCCCCGCGCCGGAGCCAGAACTACGGCTCCATCATCGCGGTGATCGCGACGGACGCGCCGCTCATCACCCACCAGCTCAACCGGCTCGCCAAGCGGGCCGCGCTCGGCATCGGCCGCGTCGGCTCGACCGCGATGCACGGCTCGGGCGAGATCGTCCTCGCGTTCTCGACGGCCAACAAGGTGCCGCGCGAGTCGCGCAAGATGGTCTACCGGGTGAAGATCCTCCTCGACCAGCGGCTCGATCCGCTCTACGAGGCCGTGATCGAGGCGACCGAGGAGGCGATCCTCAACTCCCTCTGCATGGCGCGCGACATGGACGGCGCGAACGGCCACGTCTCCCGGGCGCTGCCGCTCGCCGACGTGAAGGAGCTCGTGCAGCACTGGACGTCGCGTCACGGCGCCGAGCCCGCTCCGGCTGGCCGCCGGCCGCAGCCAGAGCCGGGCGCGGCGCCGAGGATCCCCGCCGCCGTCGCGAAGCCGAGCGCGGCTCGGGGCGCCGAGGGCATGCCGCGGCCGACGCGGCCTGCGGGCGCGCCGCCGCCGGCGAGGATCGAGCGGGCGGACGCGCGCAGCGACTCGCAGGAGGCCAAGGCGGAGGGCGCAGCGACGGGGGAGGGCGCCCCTCGCCCGGACGGCGGCGAGACGCCGGACCGCTGACGCTCTGGCGCGCCCGGCCCCGGCGTGCGATACACCGTCGCCGGGACGACTTTTCCCCATCGGTCGACACGACCCGACCCACGGAGGCCCCATGGCCAACTCGAAGAGCAAGCACATGCGGATGAAGAGCGAGCGGCGCCGGAAGTGGAAGGCCCGCAAGCGTCGCCAGAAGGCCTCCAAGGGCCAGGCGAAGAAGTAGCGCGCCGCGCGACGGCGCTCGCTTCACGAGCGGCGGGGCGGCCTCCGGGCCGTGCCCGCCGTCGCGCTTTCCGGCTCCCTGCCCGGTCCGGGCCGTCCGCCCGATCAGAACCGCAGCGCCAGCCCGAGCTCCGGCCCCGAGAAGTGGAGCTGCGGGCCGTCCTTCCGATCGCCCGAGACGTCGATCGCCCGCCAGCCGAGCGTGAGCGCCAGCGGACCGCCCCGGAACGCCGCCGCGAGCCGGGCGTCGGTGACGGGAACCGGGGTCGGCGTCACGCGGGCGTGACCCTCGACGCCGAACGGCCCGACGAGGCCGAGGTGGCCGGACACCCCCACGTCCGGCCCGAACGCGATCGTCCCCGCGTACGGCTCGCCGACGAGCCCGCCCGAGTCGGGCATCGACAGCATCGACGCGCCGACCTCGAGCCGCATCCGGTAGGAGGGCGCGGACAGGAACGACCAGGTTGCGTGCATCGTGCCCCACCCCAGCGTGGCCGCGTCGTTGGTCATCGCGCCGCGCAGGCGGTCGCGGCCCACGGCGCCGATGCTGGCGTGGAACCCGAGGTGACGCCCCTCGATGACGAGGTCGAGCACGCCGGCGCCGCCTCGCGTGTGGCCGGCCGCCTGGAGCGACAGGAGCGTCGTCGTGCGGTCCGGGCTCCCCTCGGGCGGTGGGAGATAGGCCTCCGGCGGATAGGGCACGTAGGGCCGGTACATGGGGTAGTAGCCCCACCCCCAGCCGAGCCCCCACCAGAACGGCGCGATCCCGAGGGCGTACGCCGGGTACGGGTAGTATGGATAGGACGGATAGTATGGGTAGTAGGGGGAGTAGGGGTAGCGAGGAGAATACGGCCCCGGCGCCGGGCGGTGGCTCGGCGGCACCGTGCCGGTGGGCGGCGGCGCGGGGCGGACCGCGGCGCTGCCGCGCGGGGGTGCGGGCCGGGTGCCGTAGTACGGGGACTGGGTCGCCCGGGTGGGCGCGCCGGAGGGCCCGACGCGAGGCTGGCCGGCCCGCGGGGGCGCGGGGCGGGGCTGGGCCGC